>NZ_JCACKG010000295.1:0-2302 GCF_059505265.1 Myxacorys chilensis
CTCCGCCCTCAACCATGCACTTGCAGCGTGAGGAGCGGGACCATGGACATCACCCAGCTCGCCGCCGCTCACAACACCGCCGCCCTGCGCTTCGCCTTTATCGCCAGTGTTGAGGCGGAAGCCAATCAGGTGTCCGAGCGTCACCGCAATGCTGCAGCGGCAGAGCGCGAGGCTTTGCAGGCGATTATCGAGCATGTGCCGGTGTCGGTCTACGACCTGAACCTTAAAGCCCGCTACCTGCTTTCTCGCCTCGCCATGGGTGAGCAGCTGCCCACCGATGCGGCGCCCGCGCTGCTCCGCTCCATCGTCCAGTTTCACTCCTGAACAAGGAAGGCTATGCCATGTCCAACAAGCAAGATTTCACCCGCCGCGCGCTGCTGACCGGCGCTGGTACGGCGGTCGCCTCGGCGGCGCTTGGCGCGGCCATTGTGCCGGCCCTTGCCAAGACTGAGGCCGCCCCGACCGTGGGCGACGAGCAGCTTGGCGCCATGATGCATCGCATCTCGGAAATCCTCGATACAGCGGCCATGGGCACCTTCTGCGCCGTCATCGAGCCCAGCCAGTACCATCAAGCTACCGTGGCGCTGAAGCCCGTCAACGACGTGCGCAAAGCGCTGGCCACGGCAAACTTCTTGGATCAGGCGCCACCGTCTGAGCTAGTCGAGTACCACCTGCGCGAATTGACCAAAGCCATGAGAAGGCAGCACGGCGGGTGCTGGGTTGGCCGTGTCGCACACGGCGGCCTCTGCATCACGGTCTCAGAAGAGCAGGCCAGCAAACCCGGTGCCTGGGTCAGCTTCCCCATCGGTGAGTAAAGCGAAAATCGGCTCGGGCAGCGTTGCAGCGCCCCCGAGCCTTCCACGAACAATCTTTGGAGGATCAATCAATGGATACTCACAACGTACTCTCGCGCCGATCGATGCTCAAGGCGTCGGGCTACCTTGCTGCGTTTGCGGTCGCCGCGCCGGCTTCTACCCTGGCGCCGGCCGCTGCTGAACCAGAAGTGCCAGCAGTGCTTCACATGCTACTCGCTGAATATGCTGCGGCTGCTCAGGCATCTCGGGAGGCTCAGGAGCGCGTTTCAGAGACCCGCAGGGCGAAGTCTTTTGCGCTAGATAAAGCAAGCCTCTACTTCATGTTCCTTGACGGCAATGTCGCTCGCCTAGGCGACTACGGCAGCGCCTGCGATCCGAAGTACGCCCTGAGCTGGCTGGACGAGGAGCGCAACATGCACGTTGCCCGCGCGCGTGGTGACGCCGATGCAATCTCAACCATCCGCCGACGCCATAAGAGCGCCAAGCGTCGGCTGCAGCGGCAGGCCGCCAAGTATTACGACATCGAACGGCAATCTGGCTGGATCGCAGCGTGCGATGTCGATAGCGAAAGCTACCACCGCTTCACTGAATGCCGCGATGCACTGCAAGCTTACCGCCCGACGACGCTGACCGAGGTCGCGGTACTGATCGAAGGCATCGACAAGGTTGGCCAGTATATCGGCCACTCGCATGGCCTGACCGTGCGCGACCTGGCCAACATGCTCAGGGCAGGTGCGTGATGGCCCTCGACCTTTTCCCCGCGCCCAAGCTCTCACGCCAAAGCTTCGCCTCTCCCCGCTTGTCTGTGGTGCCCGTTATTGGCGAGCAGATGGAGCCGACCCTGCGCGGCTGGTGGGATTATGTGCTCGCGGCTCCGGTCAAATCCTTCCAGTACGATAGCGTTTATGTGCTGGACATGGAAACGGGAGGCCCGGCGCTGGTTTACCGGTGCCAGCGGACCGGGCGAGACACCATCCGCATTTTGTATGAGCGCGAGCCCGGCCGCGGCGATGAAGTGCCGCTCAAGTGGTTCAACGAGCATGTTCTCGGCATTGTCGTCTGCGACCTCAAGGTCAGGGATGCCGATCGGCTCAAGACGGCGTGGGAGGATGGGCAATGAAGCCTGCAGCCCTTCGCCCAGTCTTCTGCCCTCCGGGTGTTCATCCTGCCGACTGGCGAAAGGCGCTGGTCAAGCGGATTGACCAACAAGCGTCCGTCTTGTCGGCGCTGATCGATGCGCTCGACGCCATGGATGGTGACTGCGACCTGGAGCAGAACGCCGATGCTGAACCATGGCTGGGCTGGTGCATCAACGGCGCCATGGCCAACAGCTTCGACCTTGAAGTTGACGAGGTGGATAGCCGCGAGAAGGGGTTCACCTGATGCTTGCAGATTCACCTGCTCAAGCAGTGCGCAACTTGCGTACTCCAACGCCGGCGGTGACCATTCTTGCCCTGCAGCGCCACCACTGCTGCTGGCCGGTGACG
>NZ_JCACKG010000296.1:0-2298 GCF_059505265.1 Myxacorys chilensis
GCTCCGGTGGAGAGCTGGACCCCCTCGGGACGGGGGGAGAGCACGTAGCCCCCGGCGACATCGTAAACCGGGCGACGGAGACGCTCGCCGCCCTCCAAGGCATAGCGCCGGAGGTAGCCGCGTTCGACGACCAACGGGAGGTGGGCGAAAGGCCGGAGGAGTCGGTTCGTCCAAGCGCCACAGGCCAGGACGACATGGTCGAAGGGTCCTTCCGGACCCGGTTCCGTGGTGAGCCGCCACCCCTCTGACGATCGGGAGAGATGGGCGACCCAGCGCTCCGCAACCTGACCTCCGCCGTCGCGATACTGCGTGAGGTAGGCACGCAGGACGAGGCGTGGATCGCCCGCCGCTGCGCTGTCGGGGAAGAGGATTGCCCCTGCGAAGCGGGGCCGAAGCGCTGGCTCTATCTCCCGCAGCCGTGCCGCATCGAGGGTCTCGTGGCGCACGCCGAAGCGGTCGTAGAAGGCGCAGGCCTTGCCTGCTGCCGCAAGCGCCTCGGCGCTGCGGTGGAGGAAGAGCCACCCATCCTGCCGGAGGAGGTCGCCCGCGCCGACGCGGGACAAGAGTTCCTGGTGACGGGCGCGGGATCGCGAGATCAGGGCGTGGAGGGCCGCCGTGGCGCGGAGCGACGGGCCAGGACGACTCGCCAGCAAAAAGCGCAGGCCCCAGGGCAGGAGATCGCGGGCGACCCGCCAGTCGATCCGGGCGCCCGGAACGCGATGGGCGAGAATTGCAGGTAGCCGCCGGTAGATGGAGGGGTTGGCCAGAGACTGGATCGAGGAAGTGGCGAGGACCCCGGCGTTCCAGACCGAGGTCTCGCGCCCAGGCACCGAGCGGTCAAAGAGCACCGTCTCCACCCCGGCCTGCCGGAGGTGAAGCGCGGCGGAGAGACCCACGATCCCCGCGCCGATCACGGCAACCCGGGTCATGCCAGGGACAATCCCCCGTCCACATGGAGGACTTGACCGGTGATCTGCCCCGCGTCGCGCGACAGGAGAAAGGCAATGGCTGCGGCGATGTCCTCCGGCGAGCAAAGGCGGCCCGTTGGGATCAGGGCGCGGGTGCGTTCCATGGCCTCGGGACTCGTGGCCGCGTGGCCTGTCGGGTCCTTTCGGGTGAAGCCGGGGGCGACGCAGTTGACGGTCACGCCCTTGGACGCGAGTTGGGCGGCGAGCGAGCGCGACAGCGCCTCGAGCGCCGCCTTGGCCGCGCCCGAGGCCGGGAAGTGGAGCCCGCCCGTTCCGAAGCGGTGGGCGACGAAGGAGCTCACGACCACGACCCGCCCCCAGCCGGATGCGAGGAGGTCCGGCAGGGCAGCCTCCGCTAGCCGCACGAAGGCCACGGGCATCGCATCGAGGCTCTGCTCGAGATCGGAGATCGGCAGGCTGCCGAAGTGGCCTTTTCGGGCGAAGCCCGCATTGCTGACGATCTGGTCGAGCGCTCCGAAGGTGGTCCGGCACACGGAGACGAGGCGGTCGGCCGCCTCGGGCTCGGCGAGGTCGGCCACCGCCGTCTCCACCTCGGCCCCGGCGGCCCGCGCCTCGGCCGCGATGGCTTCGAGGCCGCGAACGTTCGACCGGGTGTGGAGGACGAGCGCGGTGCCCGGGCCGGCGAGGCGCCGGGCCGTGGCGGCACCGATGCCGCTGCCTGCGCCGGTGACGAGGATCACGCGCTCCCTCATCCCAGGGCCCGCCCGATAAGGATCAGGCCCGAGATCGTGGACACGCCCAGCACGACCGCCCGCAGGTAACCGCCGTCCACGAGACGCCGTCCCCAGCCAGACAGGAAGAAGCCCAGGGCCGCGACCGGCAGCATGGCCGCCGCGAGGAGGAGATCGCCCCAGCCGATCCGACCGGCCCAGCCCAGCGCGGCGACCGAGATGCCCGCGCCGGCCACGAAGAAGGCGTTGAGCGTGGCCCGCATCGAGGGGCCCTTGGCATGCTGGTAGACCATGGCCATGGGCGGTGCCCCGATCGAGGTCAGAGTTCCCATGAAGCCCGAGAGGCTGCCCGCAAGGAAGAGGTTGCGCGGACTCGGCCCCACCCGAAGACCCAGGAGCGAGAGCAGGACGGCGAGCAGGACCAGCGCGCCGAAGAGCCTGTCGAAGCTCGCGGGGCTCAGGAGCCCCAGGCAGGCCACGGCCGCGACCGAGGCGATGACCCGACCGGCGAGCGCATAGCCGAGGCCGCTCGCATCCACCGACCGACGCTCGCGCAGCGCGCCGCCCAGGCTGATGACGAGTGCCGTCATGAGCATGGGAGCCGGCACGAACGCCGGGTCGAGAACAGCAAGCACGGG
>NZ_JCACKG010000297.1:0-2298 GCF_059505265.1 Myxacorys chilensis
GCCGAGGTCGTCGACCCACGCGGGTCGGATGGTCAGCCGGACCCGGCGATTGCCGACCCAGGCGCCGAGCCCGGCCACGGCGACGTCGTAGCCGTACACCAGGCGCAGGCCCTCCGGCGGCTCGTGCAGGCCGGCCTGGAGGACCGCCAGCGCGCTCGGCTCACCGGTGGCGTCCACGTCGACCACCACCGCCGTGAGGCGGTCGGTCTCGACGAGGCGGCTGCGCCGGACCGGCAGGGCGCCGGTGCCCGGGAGCGGCTCGTTCACCAGTTGGCGCGGTCGGCCTTGCAGGTCACGCACAGGTCCGTGGCCGGGAGGGCCTCGAGGCGCGGCTCGCCGATGGGGTTGCCGCACTTCACGCAGGTCTTCCAGTCACGGCCCTTGGCCCGCTCCTTGGCGGCGTCGATCACCTCGAGGAACTGCTGCTCCTCGGCGATGCGGGCCCGCAGCCGGTCCCGCTCGAAGCGGGTCAGGTCGCCCTCGGAGCCGCCCTCGTCCTCGCCGGCGCCGACGTCGCTCGCCGCCTCCTCGGGGTCGAGCTCCTCGTAGGTGGCCTGCATGACCTTGATGCTGGCCTCCGTCTCGGCGCGGAGCTGCTCGAGGTTGGCGCGGTGCTGGGCGACGGTGAGCGAAGTCATGCCTCGGGGTACCTCTTCATGGGGCGGGGAGCGGGGAACCTATCCGCTGCGGGCGCGAGTTCCCCACCCCGCGGGGTGGCTCGCACGCCCGGTGGCCGGCGCAGCCCCGTCGCCCCGGACCTCAGGTGGGACGATCGCCGACCGGCGGATCGACCAGCGCCTGCAGCACCAGGGGCTTGAGCTGGCTGCGGATGGGCCAGGTGCTCGACGGCAGGAGCTGGGTCATGAACACGCCGGTGATGTCCTCGACCGGGTCCACCCAGAACGCGGTGCTGGCGGCGCCGCCCCACGAGTACTCGCCCTCGGAGGCGAGCACCCGGTTCTTGACGGGGTCCTGGGTCACGGCGAAGCCCAGCCCGAAGCCCACGCCGTCGTAGGTCGTCTCGGCGAAGAGCTGCCGCCCGAACCCCTCGAGGTCCGCGCCGCCGGGGAGGTGGTTCCGGGTCATGTAGCGGAGCGTGCGCGCCGACAGCAGGCGGACGCCGTCGAGCTCGCCGTCGCCGCGGAGGAGCTCGCTGAATCGGAGGTAGTCGGCCGCCGTCGACACCAGGCCGCCGCCGCCGGAGAGGAAGCTCGGCGCCGTGCGCGAGACCGGGCCGATCTCGTCGAACCGGGCGGCCCGCCCGTCCGCACCCGGGACGTACAGGCCGGCGAGGCGGTGGCGCTGGTCCTCGGGGAGGCCGAAGCCGGTCTCGTGCATGCCGAGGGGCTCGAAGATCCGCTCGGCGAAGACGCGGTCGAGCGACCGCCCCGAGAGGACCTCCACGAGCCGGCCGAGCACGTCCGTCGCGACCGAGTAGTTCCACTCGGTCCCGGGCTGGAACAGCAGCGGCAGCGAGGCCCACGTCTCGCAGGCCTGCGCGAGCGTCACGCCCTTCGGCGCCCCGAGGTCGTAGCCGTGGTCGCGGTAGGCGGCGTCGACGGGGTGGGCCCGGTGGAAGCCGTAGGTGAGGCCGGCGGTGTGGGTCAGCAGGTGCCACACCCGGATCGGCTCGGTGGCCGCCTCGGTCTCCATCTGGTCGGCGCCGCCGCCCGTGTAGACGCGGAGGTCGGCGAACTCCGGCAGCCAGGTGGCGATGGGGTCCTTGAGCGAGAAGGCGCCTTCCTCGTAGAGCATCATCGCCGCCACCGAGGTGATCGGCTTCGACATCGAGTAGATGCGGAAGACCGTGTCCAGCTCCACCGGGAGCTGGGCCTCGACGTCGCGGTGGCCGTACGTGCTGACGTGGGCGAGCCGGCCGTGGCGGCTGACGGCGAGGAGCCAGCCCGGGAGGCGGCCGTCGTCGACGTAGGCGTGGAACGTGCGGTCGATGCGCTCGAGTCGCCCGGCGTCGAAGCCCACCTCTCCGGGGTCGACGTCCACCTGCAGCACCACGGCGTCCTCCTCGTGCCGAGCCGCCCGGCTCGCGTCGGCAGCGACGGTACCGGGCCGGCGCACGGGCGGGAGGCAAGCGCTCGGCGCAGCCTCGAGGATCGTCCGCCCGGGTGAGCATCGCCGAACGGGTGTTCGGGTACGACGGAGCACATGACCGATGCCAACCAGCAGCAGCTCCCCGAGATCGATCCCGACCTGCAGGGCTCGAACCTCGAGAAGGATCCGGACGACTGGACCACGGGCGACGAGCCCATGACCGGTGCCCAGGCGAGCTACCTGAAGACG
>NZ_JCACKG010000298.1:0-35776 GCF_059505265.1 Myxacorys chilensis
GAAGGGGACAGCCCTTCAACCTGCCAATGAACGATCTACAACTGTAGTAAGTTGGTGTTAGATAATTAAGCAACACGATGGAATTTGAAGATGACGGTTTCAACTCAATTACTGGATGCTCAATATTGGGTGAAGGTGCGATCGTCCCTCGATCCTTCACGCTCAACCTTTTTAGTCTGGACAGGTTCGATTTACGCCTTTGTTCCGGGCGAGAAACGGAAACGCTTGTTCGACATGGTGGGCATGAGTGTGAGCCGATGTCTTGCAACCGAAGAAAATAGCTGGACGTTTACCTCTAGAGAATTAACGTATTACTTAGATCCAAAAACCGGGGAGAAACTACACACCTGGAAAAATCCTTGGACTGAGGAAGTGTTACCCGTGATGCATGTTGCTAACAACCCAGTTCAAGGTGACTTTGAAGGGCAATTTCCCGCCCAAGTGGATGATGAAACGACAACGTTCGTCTTTGATATCTTTCCTGCGTATCCAAATCCGCTGACTGATCCGAAGTTTGCAGAATACAGTTCCAACCCCGATTATCAAGCGGCGGAGCTGTTCAAATTTGTGGTTCCCACTGCCGATTTGTTTAACGTGAATCTGCCATCGGTTTCTAAACTGTGGTTGAGTTGGGATCGCATTGGTCCTTGGGTGCCTTGGATGAAAATGGGCAATCGAGCCGGACATCTGATTTACAGCGCTTCTGGGAACAAGGTGAATGATTTTGATCAGTTGCCGCCTTTGCTGCAAGATGAAATCAACACCCGAATGCAGCTTTATCGACACGCACCAGCCGCCCCACTCGACGATGAAGATATGACCTCCTGGCTCTACTTTCAGAAGCATTTTGACGCTTACCTGGCTGGAGAAACATTTCCGATTGCTGCACCAGTAGACTAGCCTTCAACGAGCGTCCAAAAATAACCATCTGGGGCAGTAAACGAAAAACTACGATCGCCAAATTCGTTATTACATATCTCTGTGACGGCTTGAGCAGAACTTCTCTGCACGCGATCGCGATATCCCTCAATGTCTCCCACCCGATAGGTGTACAGCGACATTCCCAAACACCCAGGCCGCGCCATCTCAAACCGACTCGGCAACGAGTAAGCTTCTGGAAATCGAACAATGTACAGTCTGCCAGAGCGAGCCGCTTGTAAATCCGTCACCGACGATCGAGGATCATCAAATGCAGTCACGAAAAATTCTTCACCGGGTTGCAAATCAAACATCTGCCGTCCTGCCTGCGAAGACTCATAGCTGGTCTTCACATCATCGCGCGATCGCAACAATCCCAAAACGTCCTCATAAAACTTAAGTGTTTCCTTGCTGTCATCCTGAATCACCAAACCCATATGAGTGATTTGACTCGCTTTAAATGCAGACTGATCGTGAATGTGTCCGTAATGTAGCAGTGCATAGCCAAAGCGTTGAAATAAAACCTGTCGCGTGAATGGCTGCAGCAATAGCATTTCCCGGACCCCGATCGCAGGATCGATAAACGGACGCATTGTCCGATCTTTGTTGTAGATGATTTCCCAATGCGGCATCGTATATCGAATTGGTAATCCTGTTCGATGTGCTTCTTCAGCCTGATTGAGAATAGTTAACACATCCGCTGTGAGTGTCGTCGCCCAACGATTGCCTCTCACTTTCATGGATTCAAGCCCCAATCCCTCATTCTGTGGCTGCTGCCATTGCATTAAGCGGATCAAGCCATGATCCGCAGTTTGATGCCGTAGGCGCACTGAGCGTAAAGATGAATTGACGTGATACAACGCTTGAGCGCTTCCGTTTGTGTTGCGCTTTGCGCTAATCGTTGCTGAAAGGTTCCCTTCTTCACCGACACGATACCCAAACTGCTCCCAATACTGGATCGCTGTATCTAAATTGGGTACACCGATACACGCTTCGTAAAGACCTGCGATTAGCGCAGAGCGCAACTCCGAAGGACACGAGGAAGTGGGCGACTGAGACAACGGCATAATGTTACTTTTAGGTAAGAATCTAAGTACAGGACAAAAGCTTGCGAAGACTGAATAGGAAAGGGTTTCATGAGAATTACTACATTCTTTGACCATGAAACCCTTATGAATCAAGTTACTTCACTGCGCGATGCTTTGCGTCCTCACATGGCTTGGCATGGAGCAAGATTGAGCTTTGTGGCTGCTTTTCTGATTGCCCTATTGCGGGTCAAAACCGTAAACTTTGCTGAGCTAGCTATGGGCTTTAGTGGTAAGGCGCAAACGGATTCTCACTACAAACGCTTGCAACGGTTTTCCGTTCCTCTGAACTCAATGATGCCCAGATTGCTCAAATCGTGATGGCACTCATGGCGATTCCGGAATCATGGACATTATCACTGGATTGAAGCGAGTGGCAGTTTGGCGACTGCATCTTTAACATCCTGATGCTCGGTGTGGTGCATGAGGGGGTTGCCTTTCCCGTCGTCTGGTGCTTGTTGGATAAACGCGGCAATTCCAACAGTGATGAGCGCATGGCATTGTTCAATCAGGTTTTAGAGCAAGTCGGTGAACGAGACATTGCCGTCTAACGACAGACCGGGAGTTTGTGGGCAAGGACTTGCGTCTAATCTCGCTAATCATCCCCAAATGCAACAGCTTAAAGGCTTCAAAGCTGCGCACTTCTGGAAATAACCCCGCATACAATTGGCCGTACTCATCCACAAATCGAATGGTGGGTCGAGCCTCTCTAGAAGTAGACATGAATCCTAGAGTACTCTGAAACTCTCTATCCCCATTCTAAATTCCTCTTTGTAGAGTGACCGAAGCTGTCCAAGAGCAATCCTGCTCCTCATGTTTGAAAGCCTTATGTTTGAAAGAAACAGAATTCCGCTGTGCCATTTTCTAAACTGATGTCGTGCCTTGACAGTTAAGACCGACCCCTCACTGATGCGTCTGGCTCGTACGAAAGCTTGGTTCTGGACGAGGACGGTGATGACATTGGTGAACCATCACTATCCCGTTTACTACGAGCAACGCTACCAGGAACAGATGGTCAAAGGTCTCCGCAAAAAGGCGCAAGCATTGGGGTTTGAGCTTGTTGCTGCACCCTCCACTCAACTTGTTTCTTAGGAGAGGGAGAGGGTTAGTATCGTTGCATTTGGATTTCTATTACGGCAGGGTAAGGTTGCATTGCTCCACCTGGTGTCTCTGCTCTCTAGCTGACAGACATAGCTGAAGAATTACACCTTATTTAATCTTCGATCCTAAAGCGGCACCCCATACTCAAGCTGGATGCTCTATTTCTCCAAATCAATAAAATTTGAGGGGTATAGAGTTGTTTCGATATGTCCACCACAAAAATGGAATTTGATTATTTACTAGACTTCAAAACAACTGACTTTCGGCAGCATCCAGAACTCTACCGCATTGGTCGAGGTGAACAAGGAGTGCTGCTTGTAGAACCCTATAAGAGCGAAATTTTGCCCCACTGGAAATTTAAAACGCCAGAAATTGCTCGCCAATCTGCCGCTAAAATTTACAGCCTGTTTCTCGACTACAAAGCCCAAGGCGATTTTGTGGGCATGGACATGGCACGTAAATTTCTGCAAATGGGCTACACACGATCGCGGCGCTATGCCAATCACAAGTCTGGTCAAAAATACGCCAAGGGCACGAAAACCGTTTTGCCACGCGAAGAAGATCCGATCAAAGCCGAATCTGCCAAGATTTTCTACGAACAGTGGCAGATCGCCAAGACTGACCCTGAATATGTCACGGCTAGCGATCGCCATCGGGCGCAGTATGAGATGCAAACGAAAGCGACGGCGAAATGAGCGAATCATCCTAAAATCAAACCCCATCTCCGGAGAGATGAGGTTACTAATACAAGACTTTAATCATTAAGAACAACGATTAAGCAACATTCATCCAATAGCGGTAAGCATCGGCTAATTGTTTATCGTACTGATTTTGCCAGTAGCTTTCTCCATTGTACCGATACGCAAATCCTGCCCAATCTAAATTCGCTAAGTAGCGATCGAGCTTGTTCGCTTGAATGAAGTTGAACATCGCCAACAGTTGTTTTCCTTCGCTCTCGTGCATGTCTTGCACCAACTGTTGCACATCGCTATATCCAGCCAGGGTGTAATTAAAGCCCATAATTTGTCCCAGACCCCAAGAAGCAGATTTGAGTGCTGCATTTCGATCCAGGCACAGGGCTTTATACAGTCGATCCCATTCTCCGACACCACCGATGTACAATCTACGATTCCAAACGGGGCTAGAAATATCTCCATACCAGCGATCGTAGCGACCTCTAGTAAACTCAGAAAACCAGTGGGCTTCAAACAAAATCTTTGGTCGCCCATCCCGGAAGAAGCCTGACCCTGCCGCTTCGACTTCGGCAACAGCACGCACCGCCGCGACCGAACAACCAATCGACTGAGCAATCTTGCGATAATCGTCAGCGACTAATCGCTTTGTTGGACGAGCCACCAAAATTCCTGGAACCGAAGGTTCTAGCATCCCTAGAGCCGCTTCAGGAGATAATTCGTTCGGATTAAATTGATAGGTTTTTGCAAAGCTGATATAAGCCGCTTGAGTTTTAGCTCCCCAAAATCCGTCTGCGAACCCAGGCTGATGTCCCAAAATGTCTAAGCTTTGCTGCACAGCTTTAGATAGCACTGTACTGGCGCTGACTTGATCGATAGACCACGTATAGCTTCCCGTTGCGATCGCTCTTAAGGTTGTTGGTAGAGGCGGCTGGGTTGGCTGAGGAGCGGGGTTGGGTGTTGGTGCAGGTTGAGGACTGGGAGAGGGCTTTGGCGGGGAAGCAACGACGGGTAATAGCAATTGTGCTGTTTTAGGACTGAGTTCGTCGGATCGAACTTGGCTCCTTTTTGCAAACGCATCAAAAGCGGCTTGAGTTTTAGCTCCCCACAGGCCATCAATGGCTCCGAGGGAAAAGCCAAGGTTGGTGAGGCGTTGTTGAATGTCTTTGGTAAGGGTGCGATCGCTCCGTACGGTGCTGAGAGGATAGATGCTTGTACCTGATGCAATGTCACTGAGAATCATGATGGTCGCCCGGGTTCGAGAATTGCTAGCAATCTATTTTAGGCGCGACGACGAACCGGCTCCCTGACAGAATTTACGTATATTTCTGAACCAAAGTATTTTTTGCTACCTCGGTTTTCTCTGATCTATTTCCACTGATCTACGGATTGAACTCCTTTAAGCATAGAGTGCGATCGCGTGGTGATGCATGTGGTCTTCAATAAAGGTTGCAATGAAGTAATAGCTATGGTCATATCCTGCTTGTAATCGTAACGTTAACGATTGATTAGCTTCGTCACACGCTCTCTTAAATACGTCTGGTAGCAGTTGTGAGGTCAAAAATTGATCATAGGTTCCTTGATCAATTAGAATTGAACTATGAAATTTTGAAACGCGAACGAGTTCACTAGCATCATAATCGCGCCAATGGGTTTGATCAGAACCTAAGTAATGGGAGAAGGCTTTTTGGCCCCAAGGACACTGCATCGGAGCGCAAATAGGAGCGAAAGCAGAAACAGATCGATATCGATCCGGATTTCGCAATGCACAAACCAACGCGCCATGTCCTCCCATCGAATGCCCAAAAATGCCTTGTCGGTCAGCATTAACAGGAAAATATCGCCCAATCAACGTGGGCAGTTCTTCAGTGATATACGTATACATCCGATAATGCGTGTTCCAAGGCTGATTTGTGGCATCGACATAAAATCCTGCGCCCGTTCCAAAGTCCCAACTGTCGTCTTCTCCCTTGATGCCAGCCTGACGAGGACTCGTATCGGGCGTCACGAGAATCAGCCCATGATGAGCGGCAAGCCGTTGTGCCCCTGCTTTGACCATAAAATTTTCTTCTGTGCAGGTCAAGCCAGAGAGAAAGTAGAGAATCGGAAGCGGACGTTCTTTAGCCTGCGGTGGCTGATAGATTGCAAATTTCATCTCGCTATTGCAGGCGCTAGAGTCATGACTGTAGAAGCCGACTGTACCTTCAAACGAAAGACTTTCGTTGATCAGTTTAGGAGCGTTTGCCATGAGCAGAAATGAGTATTAAGGGGAGCGCCACTAAGATTAACTCAAATCCTGTACCAGTCTCAAGAATGATGTGAACCCAACGATGTGAACTCCGCTCGTTCGAGGAATGCCACGACAACTTTAGAAGTTGTCTATCATAGGCAGATTGGTGTTGCAGATTCCCTTGTAGCGCAAGACCATTTCAGCAAAGTACCCCATGCAGCCCCCCTCTCCAGTTCCTCCATCATCGAATGGGTTCGCCGTCAATGCATTCTTTAGGCTTGCGATCGTCAACATTTTCTCGAATTTAATGGTTCCCCTAGCAGGCTGGATGGACATCGCCTTTTTGGGTCATTTAGCCGACATTCGACATTTAGCAGGCGTGTCGTTAGCCACTGTTCTCTTCAGTTACCTTTACTGGACGTTTGGCTTTTTACGCATGGGCACAACGGGAACGACTGCTCAAGCCTTAGGACGCGGCAATCAGGATGATGTCGTGCTGATCGCGCTGCGGAACGGCGGGATCGCGATCGCGTTAGGGTTGGTTTTGGTGCTGTTGCAGGCTCCCTTGGGACAAGTCGGATTCTCACTGTTGAGTGCGAGCGAAGAAGTCAAACGTTCGGGTCAAACCTTTTACAGCGCGATGATTTGGGGCGCTCCGGCAACGCTGCTCAATTTTGTGCTGCTGGGATGGTTTTTAGGCAGAGCGCAGAGTGCTAAAGTGCTGCTGCTCTCAGTGGTCGGCAATGTTGCCAGTGTTGGATTGGATTATTGGTTTATTGTACGGTTGGGATGGCAGAGTGCAGGGGCAGGCTGGGCAACCGCGCTGAGCCAATATGTAATGCTTGCGATCGCGCTGCTCCTATTTGCTCAAGCGGTTTCTTGGAAACAGGTTCAGTCCCTCTCTCATCAAATCCTTGATCCGCCAGCCCTAAAAGCAGCATTTGTCTTGAACCGAGAAATCACCATTCGCACGTTTGTTTTAATCTCAACATTTGCTGTATTCACAAATTTAAGCTCAGCGTTTGGTACAGAAATTCTCGCTGTCAATACGCTGCTATTGCAAGTTGTGACACTCACTGCCTATTTTGTGGATGGATTTGCGTTTGCAACAGAAACATGGGCAGGATTATTTGGGGGACGAAATGATGTTGCAGGGTTGAAACAATTGCTAATTGTCTCAGGAGTGGCAAGTTTGAGCGTAGGGTTGCTCATCGCGATCGCGTTTATTCTCATGCCTATTCCGTTGTTTCGATTGCTCACCAATCACACAAACGTACTAGCCGGGGTGGCTCAATCAGTTGGGTGGCTGCTGCCAATTCTTGGATCTGGCGCGATCGCGTACATGCTAGATGGCTACTTTCTAGGACTAACCGCAGGACGCATCTTAAGACAATCGGTTATGGGCGCTGCGATCGTTGGGTTTGTTCCTCTGGGAATCATTGCTTGGTATACGCATAATTCAACTCTATTGTGGATGGCACTCACCCTATTTATGGTGTTGCGAGCCGCAATTCTAGTGGTGCAAGTATTAAAATCATTCGCTAATGCCTAGCTTAGGCTTTCGTCAATACTTGAGTGAACGCAATTTATATAAGAACTATCCCCCATGCGCGAAGGCGGGATAGAGCGCCATTCCACCATCGATAAAAAGCGTTGTTCCCGTCACATAATCAGAATCGTCTGATGCCAACCAAATAGCCGCCTTTGCCACATCATCTGGAACCCCGATTCTGTCAGACGGAATGAGCTTTCGCAATTCAGCCGCTTCTTCAGGAGAACTCCACGCCTCGGTATTAATGTCGGTCTTAATTGCGCCGGGAGCAATGCTGTTGACTCGAATTTTATGAGGCGCAAGTTCTTGAGCAATACTTCGCATCATCAGATTGATGCCGCCTTTACTCGCCGCGTAATTCACATGTCCTGCCCAAGGAATCACTTCGTGGACGGAACTCATACAAATAATTTTGCCTGCCGCACAGGATACATTGGGCTTAACACCCCGTCGCATAAATTCTTTAGCGGCTTCACGGGCACAGAGAAACTGCCCCGTGAGGTTGACATCAATCACGCTATTCCACTGCTGCAACGTCATTTCTAAAAATGACGCATCGTTTTGGATGCCAGCATTGTTGACTAAAATATCGATTGTGCCAAATTCGCGAAGCATTTGCTCAAACATCGCGCTGACTTCTTCTTCTTTTGAGACATCAGCACCAATCGCGATCGCGTCTCCCCCGCTGGCTCGAATCTCCTGCACAATCTTCTCAGCATCCTCTTGCTCGGAGCGGTAATTAACCACAACGGCAGCACCTGCTTGGGCAAGATACCTAGCCACGGCTTCCCCAATCCCTGAACTAGCACCAGTGACTAATGCTTTCTGGTCTTTGAGTAGATCGGCAGAATAGCTCATGGGAGAAGACAGCCAACAAAGGTCAGCTTTAAAGTAGCGATTGAGGCTAGCGATCGCGTCTGACGCAAGAAAGAGATCGTTAGAAGGATGAGGGATGAGGGATGAGGGATGAAAAACGATTAGGCTTGCTCTTATCCCTCCTTACGTTAGCGTTGCCGCAGGCGTTCCTATCTATCCTCCCCGCTGCGCAAGATTCTGCTCCGGCAGTGCTTCCGGTCGAATCGTCAGCTGTTGCGTCTGCCCATTTCGATTCACCGTAACGCTCATGGGCTTATTGATTCCCGTTGCGTCCACTTGCTGTTGAATTTGTCCACCAGTTTCAATTGCAGTTCTGTTAATATTTGTGATTACATCACCAGGACGCAATTTTGCTTGCGCGGCGGGGGAATTGGGTAACACTTTCAGCACCACGACGCCTTCAGTTTGCGTGACTTGAAACCCGAGATTACTTTGATTGATCTGCGATTGCAGTTCTGGAGATAACTCTGTCATCTGCACGCCAATGTATGGATACTCAACCCGTCCCGTTGTGGCAAGCTGTTGAGCAACCTTCTGCACAGTGTTGATCGGAATGGCAAAGCCGAGTCCCTGAGCGCCCTGAATAATTGCCGTATTCACGCCGATTACTTCTCCAGCACCGTTCAGCAAAGGTCCTCCAGAATTGCCTGGATTGATTGCTGCATCGGTTTGAATGAAGTTGATGCGCTTATCAGGAATGCCAATATCACTGGTTGACCGATCAGTCGCGCTGATGATGCCTTGCGTTACGGTATTGCTAAGACCGAGCGGATTACCAATGGCGATCGCAAGCTGACCCGGAACGAGTTGATCAGAATTGCCTAATCGAACGGTTGGCAAATCTGTGGCTTCAATCCGAACAACGGCGACATCACTCAATGGGTCGGCTCCTAACACTTTACCCGGAAAACGACGCCCATCTTTCAATACCACAGTAACTCTATCGGCTCCTTCGACCACATGCGCATTTGTGATGATCTGCCCGTCAGCACTGGTAATAAATCCTGACCCTGTACCGCGTTGAACCTCCTGTCTTGGCGATCGCTGCCGCCCCAAAAATTGATCAATGCCGAATTGATCCACCGATTCGCGGACGGTGCGGGTAGAGTTGATGCGAACTACCGCAGGTCCGACTTGCTCGACGACTGGAGTAACCGCGCTCAAATCATTCTGGAGGCTGGTGGTTGAAACCGCTTGCTGAGAGGGCGTAGGCGTAGGCGTAGGCTGAGTCTGGCCTGGACTTGGGCTAACGCTGGGCTGTTGCTGGACGGTGCTGAGGTCGCGGATCCCAGCGCAACTTGTGATCGGCAGCCCGATCAGCAGCGATAGAAATAGGACTGAGCGCTTGAGAGAAGATTTCATAGCAGTTCTGAATTAATTAAGTGTAAGTAGCTAGTCATAAATTAATGAGGAAATAGTTGTAGTCCCAGCATCTCAATTCGCTACGGCTAGTTGCTTCGCAAACACACAGGTAAGACACTCGCACTACCTCTAACTCTTACTCTAAGACAATTGCTAATCAAATGCGAAGATAGGTTCTAGCAGAAGTGTCTAAGGACAGATATTCCTCTAATCCGCGTCTAACAGTCCCTTTTAATCATTACTAATCGTATCAATCTGTTTACTTTTCTCCTTGTCAGCCGCTGCCTTCGAGCAAATATAAATTTCAGAGAATTTTCGGGAAACCTGTAGAGGTCGCATTGGTTCCCAAGAATCTGTTCTATGAATGCTGCCCCCCAAGTTCTAGTCGGATCGCTGCTTCTGACCCTTCTGTTCAACCAGCCCGGATGGGCGCAATCAATTACTCCAGCCCCTGACGGTACAGCGACGATCTCAACTCCGCACGGTAACAGAATCGACATCAGTGGTGGACAGTTATCGTCTGATGGAAAAAACCTCTTCCATAGCTTCTCGCAATTTGGGCTAAATCAGCAGCAAATCGCCAATTTTCTGTCTAATCCTTCGATTCACAATATTTTAGGGCGGGTGACTGGGGGAGATGCTTCCCTCATTAACGGACTGCTGCAAGTCACAGGCGGCAACTCAAACCTGTTTCTGATGAACCCAGCGGGAATCGTCTTCGGGTCTAGCGCTCAGTTGAATGTTCCTGCGTCTTTCACGGCTGTTACCGCTGATGGAATTGGATTTGCTAATTACAATGGATCTATTAATCGCAATGAATTCACTGCCACTAACACAAACCGCTACGCAGACTTGAATGGAAGTCCCAACAGCTTTAGCTTCACCGCTCTACAACCAGGCGCGATCGTCAATGCAGCTAATTTAGCGGTTTCTCAAGGGCAGAATCTCACGTTACTAGGTGGTACAGTTCTCAGCTCTGGACAGCTTTCTGCACCGAACGGACAGATCATTGTAGCCGCAGTTCCGGGGCAGAACGTCGTTCGAGTGAGCCAAGCGGGTAGCCTCTTAAGTTTAGAATTAACGAGTTTAGAATTAACGCCAATTAACAACTCTCCAGGAAGTGCAGAAACCAGTTCCAAAGGGGTAGCCCTTGCGCAATTGTTAACTGGAGGAACCCTTGCCAATGCCACAGGAACAACGGTGAATGAAGACGGAACCGTTACCTTAACTGGATCAGGCATTTCAGTTAATGCTGGAGATGTCGTTGCGAAACATCTTAAAGCACAACACGCTCTGCTGTCTGCCACTCACGATCTAACTCTAGTTGAGAGTCAACTGCAAACCACTGGCAATCTAGATTTACTCGCTCAGAATTCAGTCTTGATTCGGGATAGCATCGCCAATCCGTTTAACGCTCAAGCAGGCGGAAATCTCTATATTCAAGGCAATCAGGGCATCGATATTTTGGCGCTCAATCATTTAAACAAAACTCCGTTTGTGAGTAGCGGCAGCATGAGGTTGGTGAGCGATCGCAGCGTGTCTGGAGACGCCCACTTTAAGAGTGGAAAGGGTTTTTCGATCCGCCGTCGTGACCACTCTCCTGGAAAATTCATTAGTCTTTACGACCCAATCCTACTCGTAGACGGCGATGTGACCCTAGACAGCTACGAAGGCACGTCACTCAAAATTGAAGCGACAGGCAAAATTGAAATCGGCGACATTCTAATTACTGGGGCAGACACTAGCCTTTGCAGCGCCGAGTGTTCTGATCCAGATAGCCCCTTTCTTGCGTCAAATCTTGCCCTGATTCTTCGGTCAGGCGCAGACTACACCACGATTAGTCCAGAAACGTACGATAGTTTTGGCGACCCTGCACTAGAAGGTGAGATAGGGACACCCACGACGAGCGAAATTAGAGTCGGCAATATTTCGGGTAGCGAACCCAATTTGCAGGTCATTCTTGAAGGACAAGCAGGCGTAACGGCGAAAACGATTACGACTCGCGGAGGAAACCTGTCTGCTCAAAGCAGTCAAGGCAACGTTACGGTTGATGGAATTGATACTCAAAGCGTGGGTCAGGGCGGCGCGATCAACATCAGCGCAAAAACAATTCAGATCGGAGAACTGGCTTACGGATCGTCAGACGTTACCTCTTTGGGTGGGGGGGCAACGCTGGTTGCATCAGAAGCAATCTTACTGAATCGAGCATTGTCACCCACTCCCAGTGGTTTGCCAACGATTACAGCCCGTGGATCAGATACCGTGATTCGGGCAGGCAACATCGAGATTGGCGGCGGGATCTTTACTGCTGGTGGTGAATTGGATATTTTGGCAACGAATGCTGTGAGAATAGATGGAGCACTCGACACGAGTGGAGCAAATGCCGCGATCGCAGGAGGGCAAGTTGAAATTCTAGGAGCCGTGAATACCTCTGGTGGCAATCTCGATCTTAATAGCACTGGAAATCTGAGCGCATCAGACATCATTTCAACAGAAGGCGGTTCGTTCAAAGCCGTGAGCAATCAAACGCTTGAGCTTCTAGCAGCAGTGACAACCAATGGCGGAACTATCAATCTTCAAGCCAACACCATTAGCAGCAACAATTTAGATTCTAGCTCCTTTGGAGAAGGTTTTGGAAACGCTGGAGGCAACGTTACTGTTACCTCAATTGGAGATATCACAGTCAATCGAATTAATACTTCTACAGATAACGATTCGTTCTCAGGTGGAACGATTACGCTCACAAGCCAAACCGGATCGATCGCAACGGGCAATTTGCTTTCTTCTGGTGGTTCTGGAGGAGACATCGCAGTGAGAGCGATCGAGCGGATTACAAGCGGCAGGATTGATGCAAGTGGTCGTTCTAATACAGGAGGCAACGTTTTACTTGATCCACGACAAGATATTGAAGTCGCCTCGATCGATGCCCGTGGCGCACTTCAAGGCGGCAATGTCTTGATCAGCACAGAGCGATTTTTCCGAGCAACAGATACGCTCAGATCTGGAGCGAGCATCGCAACGGACGGAGCATCGAGGGGTGGATTCATTGAGATTCGACATGGCGGTGGCAATTTAGGTGTCCCGTTTACTGTCGGTCAGTCTAACCCCAGCAATGGAACCGCAGGCACGCTAACTACCGGAGACAATCAAATCCTTCAAGGGTCATTTCCCTATACTTATATCCAGGGCACAGCACCGAGTGATATCCGGCTCATCACCGCACCTGCGCCTGTTCCGGTGATTCCACCCGAAGTAACACTGCCTGAGATAACGCCGCCTGAGGTAACGTCACCTCAACCCCCTTCCTTACCCATCTCGCCTGAGCCGTCTCCTATCTTAACTATTGCCAACGTCACGAAAGATAGCGCTCTTCAACCCGGAATGAGTTCCTACTCTAATTTGACAGATGCTAATTTGACTGAGGTAGAAAGCATCGATATCAATTTTGCAAAAGAGTTTCGAGATCACTTTGGTCTAGGTAAAGACGCTGCACCCATGACCATCGACCAAGCACGTGCGATCGCGGCGAACGTCGAACAAGAAACAGGAGCGCGACCCGCGTTTATTTACGTCACATTCTTACCGAGCGTCGCCAAGTTAGAGCCAAAAACAAAATCACTTGTACAACTGCCGAAGCAAGATCATGATGCGTTAGAACTGATTGTGATCACCGCAAAAGGGAAACCGATTCGCAAAGTGATTTACAACGCAACGCGAAAATCGATTTTAGCCGAAGCGCAACGGTTTTTAGCTGCCGTTACGGATCGCACCAGCGATGAATACTTTGAACCCGCGCAGGCGCTTTACAAATCAATCATTCGCCCCATCGAACCAGATTTGAAGGCAAATCGAATTACCAATCTTGTGTTTTTGATGGATAGCGGGCTGCGATCGCTGCCGCTTGCGGCGCTGCATGACGGTCAGAAGTTTTTGATCGAACAGTACAGCGTTGGGTTGATGCCGAGCTTGAGCCTGACGGACACGCGCTACACCAACATCAAAAACAGCAAAATGCTAGCAATGGGAGCCTCTAAATTTAAAGATCTCGTTGCGTTGCCAGCGGTTCCGATCGAGCTATCGCTGATTACGCAACATTGGCAAGAGAGCCGATCGCTACTTAACGATTCGTTTACAACCAGCAATTTGATTGCCAGTCGTCGTCAGCAGCCTTACGGCATTTTGCATCTTGCTACCCACAGTGAATTTAAACCAGGTGCTCCAGAAAATTCCTACATTCAATTTTGGAATCGCAAGCTAAGGCTCAATCAAATCCGAGAGCTAGGACTGAACAATCCGCCCGTCGAACTCCTCGTTCTAAGTGCCTGTAAAACGGCGATCGGGGATACAGAATCAGAATTAGGATTTGCTGGATTAGCAGCACAGTCGGGCGTCAAATCTGCCCTTGCCAGTTTGTGGTATGTCAGCGATGAAGGAACATTAGCCCTAATGAGCGAGTTTTATCACCAGTTAAGCGATTCCCAAATCAAAATCAAAGCTGAAGCTCTTAGGCAAGCCCAAGTTGCGATGGCAACCGGAAAAGTATCGATTGTGAAGGGGCAGCTTCAACTGCCGCGATCGCTTAAACCGGGTCATCAATTACTACAGCCTCAATCTATTCCGCTTGCATCTGAGTTAGCAACGTTAGACAAGAGCGATCTGGCTCATCCTTATTATTGGGCAGCCTTTACCCTGGTGGGTAATCCCTGGTAGTAATTTGTGACCAAGAGTTTGTTCAGCGGATGTATCCCAACGAAAACGCTATCCAGCCAATCGCTGCTCCACCCAACACCAACCCCGCGGCGTTGATGTGCAGCCGAATCGCTAGGATAGCGCTGGCGATAGCGATCGTAACGGCTAAAACATCAACATAAAGAATCGTTAATCTTGCCAAAGTCGAGATTGCTAACTGCAATGTAACGACTACCATCAGTGCCAAAGCACTGGCATTCACAGCGTCAAGAAATGCAAATGTTCAGGTCGAGCGGCGCAAATAAGGAATTAAAGGATTTAGCGCAATCACAAAGATAAACAAAGGCAAAAAATTCCAATCGTAGCGACAACAGCACTAGGAACACCTGCAATGACATAGCCGATGAATGTCGCTTGCAACTTGTGGGATCGCTCCCAACGCAACGTAGGCCCAAGCCAATCGTGATCAAAATCGCAGGTAAGATAAAACCAACCCCAGCCACAATCAGCCCTAGCCATCCGGCATAAAGATACCCGATCTGGATAGCTATTTCAGTAGAATTTGAACCTCGCATTAGATTTGTTGCGCCGATCAAATCGAGAAACTGATCCCGTGTGAGCTACTCCCGCCTTCGCACGACTTCATCTTCCATCATGGCAATGTGGGCGTTAGGCCCACTAAAACCAATGATGCCTAGTTTGAGAAACAGCTTAGCGAAGTCTCCAAGGCGATTAAGTTTTGCTTTTTGAGCAGATGAACGTTGCATAATGTTGCCTTGAAGTCATCTTTCAAGTGAAACTCAGAAAGACTTGAAACGCTTGTGTGCTTCTAGACTTGATTTCTTTGCACTCTTATGAAGGGTTGCTTCAGTTTGTAACAATAGCAATCTTAATTCAGACGTGAGAGTTCCACCGTCCTTGATACGACTTGTTGAACGACTGGCACGACCCCCGACCAATAGAACCCAAAGCTTCTAATTTGTGCCCCTTTTAACTAGAACCAGGTACTCTCAGCACCTCATCTAGCAGTTTCCTAGCAGACTGTGCTTTTGCCAACGCTGCTTGGTGATCGCTGTATGCCCGGACCAAACGAAAAAGACCTCCTACACCCGTTTTGAGCATTTCTAGATCTTCACCAGAAACCAGTTCACCGTCTAGCATCCGTGTAAGCAAGGGTTTGATATCGCCAACTTCCTGACGGATTTTTTGAAGCTTCTCTACGCTACTAAGCAAGGTTTTGAGAGAATTCAAGATGCTATCGACATCCTGACTGTCTTCCACGGATTCAAACACATCAGAGCCAGACACGTCTTCAGGGGCTACTGGCTCTTGAGCATCTAACTCTTGAGCATCTAACTCTTGAGCATCTGTCAAGGGGGATTCTTGTACAGATCTTTCGGTCTTACTATTCGGGCGCGCCATCACTGTTTCCTCAAGAGACTTTCTCAGTGTACCGCGTCGGTTTCAGTATTTTGCTGTTGGTCTAAACAGGTAAGTAATCCAAGTTGCTAGTTAGAAGCGGTGATGGCAATCAAACCAATAAAATCTCTTCAAGGTCTGTTACACCTGGAGAGAAACAAAAATGATTACCGAAATTATAGCGGTTCCTTCGGAGTTGCGCTTCAGCGCTAATCTATGCCATCGCTGACGATCTGCTGAAAGCGATTGGGCACGACGAAGACTGCCGAGTGCAAATGAGCGATGCTGAAGTGGACACGACTGCCCTAGTTACAGCCCAATTCTTTGGCGGCAATCATCGACCGTCACAGCAATATCTCAAAGAACATGGCTGGATGCCGAAGATGCTGGACAAGTCGCGGTTCAGCAATGATAAACCTTCAATAGAAAACATTTGTCCCACTCACGCTAGATAGGTTGTACTTCTAGCATTGTGCCAGTGGGACTTCCCTTTCAAGGATTAGTTGCACATCGCGTAAGTTCGGTAATGTCTGTGCTGGATGGTGCGATCGCGAAGAGATCGCATGTGCCCTGCATAAATCATGCAAAGCCAGCGTGAAAAGGTTTGTTAGTCAATCCAAGCTCGAACCGTTGCTTATCAGCTTTTGTATTGAACTCGTAGATTGTGGAGTTACTCAAGATGGATACCAGAACATTCCTGAACCAGTGCAAATTAATCAATCAAACCTCTGGTAAACGCATCACCATTCTTGGAGCCGGAATTGCAGGCTTGATTGCGGCTTACGAATTAGAGCGCTTGGGTCATGAAGTAGAAATTCTGGAAGGCAGTTCACGCGTTGGCGGTCGAGTGTGGACACATCGGTTTGGTCAAGAACCCGGCGCACCGTATGCAGAACTTGGAGCGATGCGAATTCCAAGTGAGCATCAGCATGTTTTGCATTATGTTCACGAATTAGGACTCGCAGATAAATTGCGTAAGTTTGTGACAGTTTTCGAGGAAGACAATGCGTTGATGAATATTGAGGGCAATGTGTTTCGCATGAAAGATGCTCCGCGTCTCCTGCAATCTCGTTACCAAGGCATTTTTCAAGACTCGCGCTATAGCGAGAAAACCCGGCTTTTTGCCGCTTGGCTCAAAACGATTGTCGATACCATTTCTCCCGAAACATTGCGCGACAGTTTAGACCGAGACCTGCAATCTCACCTGATGGACGAACTCGAA
This sequence comes from Myxacorys chilensis, assembly GCF_059505265.1. Lineage (NCBI taxonomy): Bacteria > Bacillati > Cyanobacteriota > Cyanophyceae > Leptolyngbyales > Leptolyngbyaceae > Myxacorys > Myxacorys chilensis. The sequence continues at coordinate 17,147 of NZ_JCACKG010000298.1, forward strand.
CGAATTGACTTAGAGATGTACTTTAGTGAAAACGGTCAGACGATCGATCTTCCTGCTTTCTTAAAGTCAAATTTGGGATTTCGAGCGCGCTGCAGTACGGCCCTAGATATGTTTTTTAGTGACATTCTGACCGAAACAAGCCACGATTTATTACAAATTGAAGGCGGCATGGATCAGATTATCGATCGCTTAGTTGCTGCGATTCATGCTCCTATTCAGTGCGATCGAGAAGTCGTTTCACTTCATGTTCAAAACAACGGCGTTATCGTGACATGGCTAGAGGATGGAAAGCTTAAAACTCGCCAATCTGATTACGTTCTGTGTACTATTCCATTCTCAGTTTTGCGAAAACTGGAATTGATTGGATTTGACAATGCCAAACTTGATTCAATTCGTAACACTGTCTATTGCCCAGCCACAAAAGTTGCGTTTCATTGTACAGAACCTTTTTGGGAAGAAGATGGCATTAACGGAGGGGCATCCTTTAGCGGCGAAGGCGTTCGTCAAACCTATTACCCTTCAGTCAAATTCAACTCCGATCAAGGGAGTTCGTTGCTGGCAAGCTACACCATTGGTGATGATGCAGACCGAATGGCAGCGCTTTCAGAGCGCGATCGCTATTATCATGTTCAACGAGTTGTGAGCAAACTTCATCCCCAACTTGCCGCTCCTGGTATGCTAGTGGGAGCCGCCTCAATTGCTTGGGGCAACTATAAATGGAGTGCAGGTGGCTGCACAGTTCATTGGGGTGATGACTGTTCTCAATCGTCAGATCCGCACAGCAATTATTTAGAAGCTGCCCGACCTCAGAAAACGCTCTTTTTTGCAGGTGAGCATTGCTCCAGGTTCCCGGCTTGGCTGCAAGGCTCAATAGAGTCCGCGCTAGAGTCTGTGCGCGACATTGTAGCTCACAAGCCGTTGATCACTTCGAGCCGTTCCTCAACGCCTGTAGACACATTTAATCCTGCTTCTACATTTTTGCACCTACACACGAGTCTTAATGCGCCGATGCCTATCTGAACCTGATGCGCCATCCTTCATCCCTAGCTTGACGACGTACTCCTGCATAACTTGGCTTAACGGTTCGTGTAGTCAACTTGTGCAGTCAAGCTTCATTCCTTTCGCGGTCATTTGCTATGAGCATTTTAGATTTTCCTCGCCTGCATTTTGGGGGCTTTGCTCGCATCCATGCCCCGACCGGACACAAAAATGGATTGGTCGATTTGAGTACCAACACGGTCTACCTAAACGGCGATCGCGTTGATCCTGAAAGCCCTATATCGGAGTACCACGAGGCTCTCCATCGCTTAGAACCTCGATTTAATGCTGAAGGACAATTTGACCCGGATGGAGCATTCAGCATGGCAATGGGATGGGACTTTGGCGGCAACGGTCACTTCGCGATCGACGCCAAGATTGTCAGCGCTCAACGGCAACCATTTGAAGTTGATGAGCATGATCCCGTGGTTGGACGCAGCATTGATCTGTGGGGGCACTACAACGAATATCTTGGAACAACGTTTAACCGTGCCCGCGTGTTTGACTGCGATCCGGCTTCCAATTGGACAACCACGTTGTCCAATTGGTCAATTGACGTTTGGGAGACAGGAACGCTCTCATGACGTTGCCAACATGCTTTCAGCCCCGATTGAAGGCGTTCAACCCGCTCGCTGGCAGAATTTTGATCACCTCCACGACTTGCCTGAGCATTGCCTCAATGCTGAGTTCAAACGGTCGGCACTGCATCAGTTTACGATTTCCAAAACAGACGACTGGTTGTGGAGTGAAGAAGTCGTCCAGTCGCCGACTGTTTCGATGATGCGGGAGGCAATGAATCGAGACGATGTACTAGGGCTAGTGGTGCAGTTTGGGTTGAGCAATATGTCTACCCCTCTAAAGCCGGATTCTCCTGTGTTCTGGGAGTTACACGGCACGATCGGGTTGTGGTGTGATGGCGAGATGCAGACTTATCCACACGGTCGGTTACTCATTCCTAACCGCGCACCGCACGCCAAAACACTGTCTAATCTCACCGTTAAAATCACGCCTGAAGTGGCCAGTCTGAATTTGGTAACAGCCGTTCCTGGTGTGGGACGGGCAACCAAAGCAGAATTAGGACCAACTCATGCGATCGCGGCAAAGCTAAATCTCGGTGAGTTAGAACTACGAACCGTTCACAGTCAACGCCTAGTCGCCCGAATTTCAACCCAGGCGTATCAGAAACAGGCGCATGGTTTGACGAGTGGTGTCGTCGATGTTCCGTTAGCCGCACCGTTTGAGCAGTTACAGGATGACATTGAAAGTCAGGGTTTGTGCATTATCGGAACCTTGCCCAACGGACAGCGGCAAGTCTTGGTTCAGGAAAAAGAAGTCAATCTTCAGGTCAATGATGCGTGCCTATTTTTAGAATTTCCGAATTGGCAGCAGAACGAAGATTTCGCTGTTGAAGTAGAGGTGCGATCGCTAATCCGAGGTCGCCCTGCCTCCGTCGAAACCATTTACCTACAACAATTCTACAATCCTAAAGGACTGCCGCAACTGCGCTACCAGTTTGAGCAAAATCCGGCAAACGCAGGTCGTTCGTTCCATTTTCCTCATCCCTCTGAGCTGAACATGGTGGAGTTCAAACCGGGTCAGCGAGAAGAGGGGGGTGAGTTTAACTCTAAGACAGTGATTTCAACGGATAAAGACGGGCGCGGATGGATTACCCTGCGCGGAATTCAGTCTGGAACAACACGAGTGCTGCTCTCGGAACATCCACACGATTTGCTGTGCACGGATGATGTGGATAACGCGATCGCAGCTTACGACAACGACGATTTATTCGGCTTTTGGTCAGGTGCAGGCTCGTTTGCGGTGCGAGTCCTCCCGAACGATTGGTACTTAAACGACATTCCAGATGAAGCCGTCAATTTTGAGCTGATTTACAAACACATTTTGGCGTATTACGAGCAGTGCTTCTCGTTTATGAAGGCAGAAGTCTTTAGCCTCGCTGACAAATGCAAAGTCGAAACCTACGCACGATTAATGTGGCAAATGAGTGATCCCAACAACAAACAGAAAAGCTATTATATACCGCCTACTCGCGAGATGTCGCAACCGCAAGCGATGCTGCTCCGCAAGTTTCTATGCAATCAGCAGCAAGTGGGCTATGTTCCCAATCCTGAACCGATTCCTAAACAGATGCAGCGATCGCTTAAGACGCGCGATGAGCTAGTAGTCGCGCTGCGACATGCAGCAGAACTAGAAGTTGCGGTCATGCTGCAATACATTTACGCGGCTTACTCAATTCCTAACTATGCCACTGGAGAAGAATATGTTCGTCGAAAATTGTGGACACCCGAGCAATTGCGATTAGCGTGTGGTGACAACCAGGAAGTACGTGACTATGGAATGCGAGGCGTATTGCTAGAAGTGTCGCACGAGGAAATGATTCACTTTCTCATGGTGAATAACATTCTGATGGCGATTGGAGAACCGTTCTATCCGGCTGTTCCAAACTTTGGTGAGATTAACCGCCGCTTCCCGATCGAAACTGATTTTGCCCTCGAACCCTTCAACGCAACAACTGTTCAGCGCTTTATGCGATTTGAATATCCCGATTTTCTGGAGGAAGAGCTAGCGCACGAGGTTGATGATGTCTCTAGCGGTTCCGAAGACGTGCTTGAGGAGAATTCCAGCCATGCCTACGGTTCTCTCAGTGAGCTATACCGCCAAATTCGCGAAGGATTGGAAACTATTCCTGATTTGTCTGTTTGTCCTAAAAAGAAGGGTGCAGGCGGCGAACATCATCTGTTTTTGCGGGAAGACATTAACAAAGCGCATCCCGACTATCAATTTGAGGTGGATGATGTCAAAAGTGCCCTGTTTGCGATCGATGTAATTGTGGAACAAGGCGAAGGCTGCGATCCAGACTCACCCAAGTTTGAGAAATCGCATTTTCAACAATTTCGCCGCATGGCAGATGCCTTTGCTCAGCAGCAGATGATGGAAACCTCAACGGGTCGCCCGATTCCTTGGAATCCCGCTTATCCAGCGCTGCGCAATCCGACGCTGCACGATCGAGACTGCACGACCACGATCGTCACGGTTCCCCAAACTCGTACCGTGATGGAAATTTATGACGAATGCTATTTCCTGATGATGCAGATGATGGTGCAACACTTTGGCTTTATGCCCAACGCCAGCCTGCGGCGCTCCAAGTGGATGAACGCTGGAATCGACATTATGACCGGAATGATGCGTCCCTTAGGCGAACTGCTGATGACGCTGCCATCTGGCAAACGCGGTAGAACGGCGGGCCCCGCCTTCGAGATTGACATGCCAATCTACATTCCGACTCCATCAATCGCGTGCAGTGCGATCGCGCGTCGGTTCGAGCGATTAGGACAAAAGGCGCGGACGTGTGAAGTGATTCAAAGTACCGTGTACGAGCTGTTTGATTTTTACGCAACGTTCTTTGCAGACATGGCAGAAGATTTTACCTCGCATTAACACAGACGTTGAGGCTCGCATTTGTATTTACGCAATTCAAGTTCACTATTTCATTCATTCTGGTGATCTAACTATGACTACCTCCACGCTCGAAACAGATGTTCTAATTGTTGGCGGCGGACCTGTCGGACTGGCGTTAGCGCTTGAACTTCGCCACCAAGGGATCGATTGCATCGTCGTTGAAGAAACCGATGGAGTTGTAACTCATCCTAAAGTCGGCACGGTCGGGCCGCGCTCGATGGAGCTGTTCCGTCGGTGGGGCATCGCGCAACAAGTCCGGGATGCAGGCTGGGTCGAAGACCATTCGCTTGATGTGGCCTGGGTAACAGCACTTGCAGGACACGAGATCTATCGGCTGAAATTTCCATCAGCAAAGGCGCGATCGCTACCCCGCTATACCCCAGAACCTGAGCATCCCTGTCCGCAACACTGGTTGCTACCTTTGCTGCTGCGAAATGTTGGAACCTATTCCAACGGACCTGTCTATCTCAACTGCCGCGTGGAGAAGTTTGTTCAGACTGAAACGGGCGTGACTGCTCAAGCCACTTTTTTGGACACTGGAAAGACACAAACAATCACGGCTAAATACATGGTGGCGTGCGATGGCGCTCGCAGCCCAATGCGGAAAGCGTGTGGGGTTGAAGCTCCTGCTTTTCACGCCACGCGAGTATTTCAGAACATTCTCTTCAAAGCCCCAGAACTGCCCACGATTCTTGAGGGGCGCAAAGCCTTGGTGTTCTACCTAATGACGCCTAAAACTTTGCGCTATCCGCTGCGATCGATTAACGGAAAGGATCTATTTCGCCTCACGGCAACCCCTCAAGCAAACGGTGAGCCGTGCGACCCAGAAGCGGCTGTACGAGAAGCGATCGGCATCGAGACTCCGATCGAAATTCTGTCTAGTGTGATGTGGTATTTGACTCACCGTGTCGCGGATCAGTTTCGCTGCGATCGCGTCTTTTTCGTCGGCGACTCGGCTCATACGCTGTCTCCATCGGGTGGGTTTGGCATGAATACGGGCATCTGTGATGCGGTGGATCTGGGATGGAAATTGGCGGCAACGATCAAAGGCTGGGCAGGCAGTAATTTGCTGGATACTTACGAGAGCGACCGTCGCCCGATTGCCGTTCGCAATTTAGAAGAATCGAACGCGAATCTTCAGCGCACCTTGAAGCGCACCTTACCAGATGCGATCGTGCTGGATTCTCCAGAAGGAGAGCAAGCCCGCCAGCAGATGACTGAGCAGCTAGAACGAAGCGATGTCTGCAACGAGTTTGATGCGCCTGGGGTTCACTTTGGGTTCCGCTACGACTCGCCTACAATTTGCCCTGATGGTGTCCCGCCCACCAACAACGCGCATGAGTGGACTCAAACCAGTTACCCCGGCTGCCGTGCCCCTCACGCGTGGATAGAACCCGGTAAATCGACGTTGGATTTGTTTGGTCATGGATTTGTGCTGGTTTGTTTCCAGGGTAAAGGTGGCGTGAAAGGCATTGAGAACGTCTGCCAGGAGCGACGCGTGCCTCTGAGCGTAGTTTGTATCGAGAATCCTGAAATTGCCAAACTGTATCAGCGATCGTATGTCTTGGTTCGACCAGATGGACACGTGGCATGGCGGGGTGACGTTCTCCCTCACGATCCAGGCGCACTGATCGATCAAGTCCGGGGATGCTGATATGAAGCTCTACTACGCTCCTGCCTCATCCTACTCGCAGCGCGTTTTAATTGCGCTGTACGAAAAGCAAATTAATTTCGATCCAGTTGAGGTCAATTTGTTTGATGCTCAGGAACGCGATCGCTACCGCCAAACTAACCCGTTCATCAAAGTTCCAACGCTAGTAACCGATGAGAGCCAAGTGATATTTGAGGCCAGCATCATCATTGAATACCTCGATCGCATTCAACCCGATCCTCAACTAATTCCCAAAGAACCAGATCAAGCTCTAGAAACGCGCATAATCGAGCGGCTCATTGACGTGTATATCAACAGCGGACGTGAAGTGCTGTTTGCCAATACTCAGCGTCCAGACCAGGAGCAGAGGGAGGTGATCAAAGCCCATCGATTATTAGAAACCGCTTGCCAGCTTTTAGATCAGCGATTAGAGAACCGACTATGGCTCACGGGCGACACGTTTTCCTTAGCAGATTGCGCGGCTGCTCCCACTCTCGCCTATCTTCGCTGGGTCTACAGCTACTCGCATTTCCCTAGACTAAGCGATTACGTCAAACGTCTAGAATCCAGGCCTTCTGTAGCACGGGCGTTTCAAGAAGGACGCGAGCAGATGATGCAGATGTTGGCGAGCCTCCGGTTTCCCCTCGAACTCGTTCTCTAAGACGCCTCTCCGCCCAAGCCAATTATGTTGTAGCAGGTGAGTGATGACAAGTTCTACAATTTTGCGACTCAACCCCTTTACTCCAGAAGTGATTGCCGATCCCTATCCGATCTACCGCCGCTATCGAGAGTTAGATCCGGTTCATTGGGGCATTTCCTCTTCCCGTTTACCCGGTGCTTGGTATTTGTTCCGATACGAGGATGTGGTTCAAGTACTAGAAAGCCCGAACTTTGGGCGCGAAGCGTGGCGAGTGCGAGACGATGGAGTCGGCGCACCCGTTCCTCCTGCCTATCGAGGATTTAGCTCGATGGTGAACAATTGGATGGTGTTTCACGATCCGCCTAACCATACGCGACTGCGATCGCTGGTTAACAAAGTGTTTTCTCCCAAAATCGTTGAAAATCTGCGTCCCGCTATTTGTGACATTGCCGATGGCTTACTCGATCGCATTCATCTAAATGGTGTTATCGACATTGTTGAAGATTTTGCATTTCCTTTGCCCGTGATGGTGATTGGTAATCTACTTGGTGTGGATCCGGCTGATCGCCCGTTGTTTCGCCAGTGGGCATTAGCGCTGCAACATGCGAGTGCATCTCGCCTGACTCCATCACCAGAAGCTTACGAACAAGCGGAACAAGCAACTCAAGGATTTATCGAATACTTTAAATCAGCAATTGCCCAGCGTCACGCAACCCCCCGTCAGGATCTAATTACAGCGTTGGTGAAAGCGCAAGAGGACGGCGACAAACTGAACGACGACGAAATCCTGGCGACCTGCATTCATCTGCTCACCGCAGGTCATGAAACCACGATCAACCTCATCACTAAAGGAATTCTAGCCCTACTTCGGAACCCAGACGCACTGCATCGAGTGCGATCGCACCCCGAACTGATTCCCAGCGCGATCGAAGAACTGATTCGGTACGACAGTCCGGTGCAGATGGTGACACGCTGGGCTTATACCGACATTGAGATCGGCGGAAAACTAATCCGACGCGGCGATCATGTGGGGTTAATGTTGGGATCTGCCAACCGAGATCCCGATCGCTTTATTAATCCAGATGTGCTTGATGTTGGGCGCGAAGATTGCAAACATTGCGGCTTTGGCAGCGGGATTCACTTCTGTTTAGGCTTTGTGTTAGCTCGCGCTGAAGCTCAAATTGCGCTAAATGTTTTGCTTAATCGTTTGCCTGAGCTTCGTTTGATGAATGAAACCGTTCAGTGGGCAGACAACCTTGTATTCCACGGACCGAAATCTTTGCCCGTCACGTTTAGAACACCCAAATAACAGGTTAGAAACATCGAAAACAACGTAACAGATAACGTAGACATAATGCAATTGTCATCATCTGCTATTCAATTCGCCACCAACTAGGAATCTTTGCGTAAATCTAGCTAAAGCAAAAGGAAACTATCATGATTGAATCAACAAGCTCAACCGAGAAGAAAACCTGTCCTCACATGGGACAAATCTTTCAACCGTTTGTCAATCCGCAATTAGACGATCCCTACTCCTTTTACAAACAGGCGAGATCCGAGGAAGCGATCTTTCACAGCCCCGTGTTAAATGGTTACGTTGTCACTCGGTACGCAGACATTCTTACTGTTCTGAAAGATCCTGTTTGTTACTCTTCCGCTGACAATCTCAAACCAATCGTTCGCTACAGCCCAGAAGTAATTGACGTGCTCAGACAAGGATTTCCCTTTGTATCCGACTTAGTAAATAGCGATGGCGATCAGCATAAACGCTTGCGTGCGCCATTTCTAAAAGCATTCGCCCCTGAGAAACTTCAGGCAATGGAAAATTCGATTCGTGCGATCGCAAACCGACTTGTCGATAGTTTTGTAAATGATGGTCATGTAGACATCATTGCGCGATTCGCTTATCCATTGCCGCTCGAAACTATTCTTACAATGTATGGCGTTCCTCTAGACCGGATGGCAGACATCAAACAGTGGTGTCAGGACATGACTGCATTATTTTCATCGCCGTTAGCACCTGACCAACAGCTTAACTGTGCCCGTAGCTTTGTTAATCTTCAAAACATGGTTGCCGGATTGATTCAAGAACGCCGCCAGATGCCCTGCCATGACTTAATCAGTGATATTCAGGATTCTGACTTGAGCTTAAATGAATTAGTGATTGTGTTGTGTGGCTTAATCGTAGCTGGACATAAGACCACTAGCCATCTGATTAGCAATGGCTTAAAAGTTTTGTTAGAGCAACCAGAACGCTGGCAATCGCTCTGCGATAATTCCGCCTTAATTCCAACGGCGATCGAAGAAATTCTCCGCTACGATGCGCCTGTCCCTGCCATGATTCGGACAACTACTCAAGATGTTTCGCTCTCGGGCATTGCATTACCGAAGGGCACTCAACTCTTCTTGATGTATGGCTCTGCGAACCGAGATGAAGCGCAATACTCTGATAGCGATCGCTTTGAGCTTGAGCGATTTAAGCAAACCACGAGTAACCATCTCGCATTTGGTCATGGGGTTCATCACTGTATTGGTTCAAACTTGGCACGTCGGGAAGGACGAATCGCGTTGGAAGTTTTAGCATCGCGGTTGTCAAATCTTCGCCTTCGTCCCAATCAAGAATTCGCTCGCATTCCCGCCCTCATGAATCGTGGGTTTACTCATCTCGAAGTGGAATGGGACATTGAATGATTTCGTAAAACGATTGCTTTGCTGATTATCTAATCATGCATAAAGTGTTTCAGTTCAACGTGAAAAAGATGGTGAGACATTGAACTCGCGCAAACTCAAACACAAACTCAAATTTTGGAGAATTACATCATGTTCAAAATTCCTCAAACTTTACGTCTAGGTTCCACTGGTGATCAGGTCGAACAACTACAAACTGATTTACTCAAGCTGGGATACAATCTCGGTTCTGCCGGGGCAAATGGGCTTTTCAATGAAGACACCGAAGCTGCGGTGATGCAATTTCAAAAAGATAAAAATCTGGCTGTAGATGGCGTTGTCGGACGGAAGACAGGAAAAACATTAGGAGCCTCACTGTCACACGCTTAATTAGATGCGATCGACCTCTGTCCTAGAAAACGCCTGTTGACAAACTTATATCCTTGACAGCGGGCGTTTTCTTTCTTCTTAAATCCAGCATGATAAAAAGTTTAGGATTTTTCTCATTAATGAAGCTTAACCAGCAAAAATCAATCTTTTCTAATTTTAAATATTTATTTTGATTAAAAAAGTACAACTACTACTTGAAAATTGCAGGAGTCAAATCATGTTGAATGGATTCTTAAAAAACTTAAAAATCAGTGCAAAATTCAACATTTTGATGATCATTGTTTTCATCATTGGCAGCTCATTAAGTGGTTTGGCTCTATCAACTGTATTGAATCAAAGGGCTGAAACTGAGGTGGTTTCTAAAGCCACTGCCCTGATCCAAATGGTGGAATCGGTCAGAGGCTATACTCAAGATCATGTAACTCCTCTCCTCGAACAAAGACTAGAAACTGAGCAACGATTCACACCAGAAGTTGTCCCTAGTTTTTCTTCAAGAGAAGTCTTCGATCGCTTTCGAAAACTCGAAGAATACAAAAGCTTTGCGTACAAAGATGCAACGCTAAACCCAACAAATCTCCGAGATAAAGCAGATAGCTTTGAAACTCAGCTTGTAAACACTTTCCAGAGCCAGCCCGGACTTCAGCAAGCCTCTGGATTTCGGAATGATGGCGGAACCAACTTGTTTTATATTGCGCGTCCCCTAAAAATTAAGAACGAGAGTTGTCTGAAATGCCATTCAACCCCTGAAGTTGCGCCTAAAAATATGATCAGAGATTACGGCAGAGACAATGGATTTGGTTGGCAAGTTAACAGCATTGTTGCCGCCAAAGTAATCTACGTTCCGGCTGACGAAATTTTTGCCAGTGGACAGCGATCGCTCTCAATTGTCATGGGTGTCGTCGTCGGTATCTTTGCGATCGTGATTCTCGCAATCAATCTATTACTGAAAAAGACTGTGATTCAGCGAATCAAGAAAATCGCTAAAACGGCTCAAAGAGTCAGTGTTGGAGAAATGGATGCCACCTTTGAAGAAAATTCTAAGGATGAAATCGGGGTTTTAGCTGCCGCGTTTAATCGCATGAAAACTAGTTTCGGGTTAGCGATGAAGTTCTTAAATGAACAGTAGATGCCCTTACCCTCTCTTGTAATAGAAGGCCTGTAATAGAAGCAATAAGACCTCTAGCTCCCTCCGGTAGGAAACTAGAGGTGAAGTCGTTTCTTTGCGGCCATAAGCGACCTGCATAACAGTCAAGATTCAACCGTGTAGGTTAACGAGTTCATAGCAAGGCATTGAGCTAGGAATGAACCAGATTTAATCAATACGGGGTTTTGCCATGACAGCCAACAGTACTAGCAACAGCACGAGCAACAGTACCAACACCATTTATCAGGACAAAAAGTTCTTTATTATCAATGGCGTGACGCTAATCGCCATTATGGGTGGACACACGATCGCGCCTATCTTACCCACGCTATCGCAAACCTTTCGCGTCTCGCCGCACGAAATCGAACTCGTTATGTCCGTCTTTCTGATGCCCATCGCGATCGCAACTCCCATTTTTGGAATTCTTGCAGATCGGGTGGGCAGAAAGCAAATTCTGGTTCCGTCACTTATTCTCTTTGCGATCGCGGGTGGATTTGCCTCCTTTGCCCAAGATTTCAACACGCTGTTGGCATGGCGATTTGTGCAAGGACTTGGAGCTGCCAGTTTAGAGTCACTTGCCCTAACCATGTTTAGCGACCTCTACAGTGGCAAAGCGATGATCGCGGCGATGTCATTTAACGCCGCTCTCATTGGCATGAGTTCGACGCTCTATCCACTTGTGGGCGGTGCATTAGCTGGACTAAGTTGGCGCTATCCATTCTTACTTTCGGTTCTAGCTTTGCCAGTTGCAATGTTGGTGTTAATGGTTTTGAAATTGCCCAAGATGCAAAATGAGCGGCAATTTAAGCTCAACACCTATCTCAAGAGCACTTGGAGCAGCATTAACAATCGTTCTGTGTTGGGATTGCTATTTGCGATCGCGGCGATATTCGCTCTACAATTTGGCGCGATCATCACGTACATTCCCATTTTGGCAGGTGTTTCGTTTGGCGCTCCTGCTTGGGTAAATGGCGTTATTCTGGGAAGTATGTCTGTATCACTCGCGGTGATTGCGTCTCGATTAGGCGCATTGACGAGCAGAGTCTCAGAAATCACTTTAATTAAACTCTCGTTTATTATCAGTGCTGTTGCCTTTGCTATTATTCCTGCCATTCACAATGCATGGTTACTGATTGTTCCAGTCATGCTGTTTGGCGTTGCTCAAGGGCTAGCCCTGCCATCGAGCCAAGCTTTATTAGCAGGGCTTGCGGCCCAAGATTCACGCGCTGGGTTTATGGCCGTCAATGCTACTGTGCAAGCGGTCGGACAGGCACTTGGCCCGGTCTTCGCGGGCATTGCTTTCGGATTTTGGGGAATGCAAGGGGTCTTTTTTGCCAGTGCTGGGTTTGCTTTTGTATCACACACGTTCTTTAGCTCGATGTTGGCTCCCAAAGTGCCAAGTGCTGTCTCCGCTACACGTTCTACGATCGCAACTCAATCGGCTGAAGCAGTTCCAGTGGAGCCTCGCTCAACGAGCATCGCAACTCCGACCATCAATTTGCAAGTTCCCAGTTCCTCACATCCTAATCCTCTGACTTCACCCGCCCATTCTGCGACACAGTCTGTTTCTCCTGCACCGACCGTTTTACAACTTCAGCAAGCACGGTTATTTCATGTTGCAACCAATACAGCAATTGAACTGCCACCTCATCTTGCTATCATTCGCTTAGGTAAGCATAGCGATCGCATCTCGCCCGATATCGACGTTTCTGGATTTCCGAATGCTCAAGTTGTCTCGCGATCGCACGCTAGTATTCGCGTTGAGGGAGACAACTACTATCTCCAAGATATGGGTAGCTCCAACGGAACGTACTTGAATAACCACCCGCTACTACCAGGAAATTGGTACAAACTGCGTCCTGGTGATTCGATTAGTCTCGGTAAAGCACAGGTCGTCAAGTTTCTATTTCAACTGGCTTAATTAATTGTTGCAGCAAAATCAATTGTTGAATCAAACTTTCCTCGCAGCTCAAGGAAGATTCTATGTTAGGAAAAGTACTACATGGGCGTTATCAGGTCTTCCAAACCTTACGCAATGGTGGATTCGGTCACACCTACCTTGCTAAAGACCTGCATCGTCCAGGACAGCCTCAGTGTGTGGTCAAGCATCTCAAACCGAACACGGACAACCCCAAGTTTCTCGATACGGCTAGACGGTTGTTCAACAGCGAAGCAGAAATTCTGGAGCAACTGGGCAGACACGATCAGATTCCTCAACTTCTCGCTTATTTTGAAGAAGACCAAGAGTTATTCTTGGTGCAAGAGCTAATTCAAGGACAGTCCCTGGATGCAGAACTTCAGTCGGGTGAACGCTGGACAGAAGATCGCGTGATTCAATTTTTGCGACAGGTTTTAGAAATCTTGGAGTTTATTCACCGGTACAAGGTGATTCACCGAGACATTAACCCTAGCAACATTATCAGACGGCAACAGGACGGCAAACTGGTTCTAATTGATTTTGGAGCGGTGAAGCAAATTCAATCTCCTCAAGGGCCAGCAGAACGAACGGTGATCATCGGCACGATTGGATATATGTCGCGAGAGCAGTCGATCGGGCAACCCGTACCAAGTAGCGATATTTACGCGCTCGGCGTGATTGGAATTCAGGCCCTGAGCGGGTTGCATCCTAGCCAGATGGATAGAAATCCGCAGACTGGAGAAATTATTTGGCAGCATCAGGTTCAAATTAGTCCTAACTTAGCGGCTGTTCTGTCGAAGATGGTTCTGTTTGATTTCCGCAAGCGCTACTCATCGGCGGCAGACGTTCTTTCTGCGCTAGTTTTTTCGACGCAAGGGCAGGACGATTTTTGCCAAGATCCAGAGGATCGCTTGGCGTTTCATACGATTCCGCCATTCTGCGATGATTTTTGCAGTGACCCAGTTAATGTTGCTCCGCCGCCCCGCTCGGTGCAGGATAGCCCGTTATCTCCATCTAGGCTGTCATTGGTTTCCTTCCTTGACCCAGAACGCTACAGCCGCTTAGAAAAGATGTTGGTTGAGTTGATTGGCCCTGTCGCTCCGACTTTATTACGACAGACAACAGCCACCTCGCTCAGTTGCGAAACCCTAATCGAGGATTTGTCGATTTACCTCACGCCTAGTCAACAGATCGAGTTTAAGAGAAACGTCATGCGGCTCTGGAAGGAGCCTACTCGTCAGTCTAGTCAAACAGCACGACTGCCAGATTCAAATCCTCTAGACTGCAACGAACTGTTTATTCGACGCTGTGAAGAAGATTTGGCTGATTTAGTTGGTCCGATCGCGTCATTTATTGTTCAAAGAGCAGTTAAAACCTACCCACAGATTTCTCGATTAGAGTTTGTGAAAGTTGTATCGGCGGAGATTTCATCAGATCCTCAAATCGAAGAATTTCAACAGCGTGTTCTTTCCTAAACTTCACATGGGTAGCGGGTGGGTTAGGCAACCACTTGCTGTATCTCATCTGTTATTCCATTTGCTGCCACCTTGCTCATAGCAACTCGGGCAATTGAGTCAGTTTATTTTCGATTGTTTTGCGATTACTGTTGTAGCACTGAAAATAATTGGCTCACTCGCTCCAGGTCTTTATCGCCTGGGGCTTTTTCTACGCCACTTGACAAATCAATTCCATCAGGATTGACTAACCTGAGAGCATCGAGAACATTATCTGGATTGAGCCCGCCTGCTAAAAACCAAGCACAATTTGGGCGAAATTCCTTTAGGGTTGACCAATCAATTGTTTCGCCCGTTCCGCCTGCTTGCTCGGGATGATAAGCATCTAGCAGCAACGTATCGATATGAGTTTCGTAAATGCTGGCTTGAACTAGATCTTCAACCGTTTTGATTCTCAAGGCTTTAATAATTTCAACATCGGAGAATCTGCTGCGTAAGGCGTCACAGAATTCAATCGATTCGCTGCCGTGAAGTTGAACACAATTGAGATTAGCGATCGCAACGATTCGACAAATTTCCTCAAGCGTTGCATTTAAGAAGACGCCCACACGATCGCACTTTGAGCCATCAGACGGTAACTGCTCGACGATCGACCGAATTTGCTCTGCTGGAATGTATCGCGGTGTACCAGGGACACAAATAAACCCAAGCGCTGTTGCGCCCAACTGTGTGATCGCGCGTCCTTGGTCAACTTTTGTAATGCCACAAATTTTGACTCTTAATTCCATTGCTATTTGGTAAAAACTATAGTTACCGACATGCCCATTGCTTATTTATCCTACTTCAATCTGATCACCGCAGTCGTACTTTGCATAAGCCAGAACAGTTCGCCGTGTGAGTCATTACCTGATGCAGTCTGAACTTATCGCCCAGGACGTCAGCTTACCAATTTGACAACCTTGAACATAGACTCCGCTTAGTTCTTCATTGAGGCAACCTCATGGCTCTCTTCACCTCCCCATCAAACCGCAATGTAACTCCCATTCATCAAGACAGAAACCTCCAAATCATCATTGGCATCACGCTAATGGCAATTCTAGGGATCATCAGTCTTAACCCAGCGATGCCAACCTTAGCACAAGCCTTTGATGTTCCAATGGATCAGATCGGGCTAGTGATTGCTGTATTTGTTGTACCCATCACGATTGGAACTCCAATTTTTGGCATGTTAGCTGACCGAGTTGGCAGGAAAAAGATTCTTGTTCCTTCACTACTGCTGTTTGCGTTGGGGGGTGTTCTTTGCGCGTCTGCTCAAGATTTTCACGCCCTCCTAGAATGGCGGTTTTTACAAGGAATTGGCGCAGCCAGCCTAGAGTCTCTTGCACTCACCCTAATTGGCGATTTGTATATTGGAAAAATGCTAATTCCCGCGATGGCATTTAATGCCAGCATGATTGGCATCGGCTCGACCCTTTTTCCGCTTCTAGGCGGAGCATTAGCCGGATTGAGTTGGCGATTGGTGTTTTTGCTGTCGCTCAGTGCGGTTCCACTTGCGCTTTTAGTCATAACGAAGCTGAAACTTCCAAAGCAACAAGTGAAAACTGAGAATTTTGCGCTCAAGGATTATCTCAAAAGTACCTGGAGCAGTATTCGGAATCGTCATGTGCTGGGATTGTTATTCGCTGTGATGTGCGTATTCATGATGCAGTTTGGACCTTGTTTTGTTTACATTCCAATGTTTGCAGGAAGTTCTTTGCAAGCCAAAAGCGAAATCATTGGTATTCTCATGGCAAGTATGCAAGTCTCTCTTGCTTTCTTCGCTTCACAACTAGGTTTTTTTGCCAAACGATTTTCCGAAGCTCAACTCATTAAAACTTCTTTTGCCCTCTTTGCGATCGCACTTTCCATTACTCCTTTTGTTCACACGATTTGGTTGCTGTTTATTCCTAGCATTCTGATCGGTGCCGCAGAAGCGTTAGCCCTTCCTCCAACTCGTGCCATGTTAGCAAGACTCTCCCCCAATGATGCGCGTGCTGGATTCATGTCCGTTAATGCAATGGCTCAATCGGTAGGACAAGCTTTAGGCCCAATTTTTGCAGGCGTTGCCTTTAGCTTCTGGGGAATGCAAGGAGTGTTCTTTGCCTGCGCCGGTTTTGCTGTGATCGCCATGATAGTAGTCCATGCTTTAATGACGCCATACTGCCACCTTAAGCCATCTCTATCTCACTCAACTGAGCTTTACGTTAGAAGATGAGTGTGAGAGGAGTTCTCGCATAAAACGCTTAATGCGATCGCCTCTCTAAATTGGAGAGGCGATATTTTATTGTTAGCAAAAAACTTCATAGTAGATGTAGCGGATGAATTTTAACCGCACCTGTTGAACTGTTACATCCGCAGCCAAAGTCGCTTCCGAGCGTATCCCCCATTCGCTGTCATTGTGTCAATCGTGTTATGAAGTTCGCATTGTTTCAACGAGATCTGCATAACCTAGTCGCAGTTAACGTGAGAAGGTTTGTCAGCACATCCGAGCTAACCCTTCAAATATTAACCTTCACAAGCGTAATGAAATTGTTGTATGGCTCGGTCGCTTAATCAATTGAACGCGATACAGAAATTAGGAGAATTTACATCATGATTGTCATCATTAAAAGTGGTACTCCGGCAGCAGAAATCGAGCAATCATTCGACAACTTTGTGATTTGAAGGTTACACCCGAGAAATTAGTTGGGAAACACAAAGTTGTGATCGGATTAGTGGGTGATACGGAATCACTCAATCCTGAACTGATTCAGCAAATTAGCCCCGCGATCGAGCAAGTTTTACGAGTGAAGAAACCCTTCAAGCGAGCCAGTTTAGAATTTCGGTATGGTGAACCTAGTGAGGTCGTTGTTTCTACTCCCAATGGTCTTGTAACGTTTGGTCAAAATCATCCACTTGTGACGGTTGCAGGCCCGTGTTCAGTCGAAAACGAAGACATGATTTTAGAGACCGCGCAAATCGTCAAAGCGTCAGGCGCACAGTTCTTGCGGGGAGGCGCATACAAACCTCGTTCTTCACCCTATGCGTTTCAAGGTCATGGTGAGAGTGCGTTAGGCTTACTGGCATTAGCACGGGAAGCAACCGGATTAGGAATCATAACCGAAGTGATGGATGCGGCTGATTTGGCTGCCGTGGTTGCTGTCGCAGATGTGGTGCAAATTGGAGCGCGGAACATGCAGAATTTCTCGCTCTTAAAGAAGCTCGGCAATATTGGGAAACCTGTCTTGCTCAAGCGTGGACTGTCCGCAACGATTGAAGAGTGGTTGATGTCGGCAGAATATATCCTCGCGGCAGGCAATCCTGATGTGATTTTGTGTGAACGAGGCGTACGGACCTTTGATGCCAAGTACACGCGCAACACGCTCGATTTGTCGGTTATCCCGGTGCTACGATCGCTCACTCACCTGCCGATCATGATCGATCCCAGTCATGCGACTGGCAAATCTGAACTCGTTCCTTCGATGGCGGCAGCCGCGATCGCAGCAGGAACTGATTCTCTCATGATTGAAGTGCATCCGACCCCCGCAAAAGCTCTTTCAGATGGGCCTCAATCGCTCACGCTTCCAGATTTTCAGCACCTCATGTTAGAGGTTGATACGATCGCTAAATTCTTTGGTCGTGGCAAGCCTTGCCCATACGCCACAGCATTGCCAAAAGTTTCTTACGCCACTAACTTTGCAATCGTCTAGCTATCCTTCTCAGTCATTCCATCATCGCTTTAAGACCGTCAGACATTAGAAGCCAAACCATTCTACTGGAGAACAACTCGTCATGCAGTTTGGAACTCACACCTACACCACCAACGGCGGTATTTTTGTATCGCGCTCTGTCTGCTCAACACCGATTGAAACGGCAACTGAAGCCATTCTCTCTCGACTCGACTCTCAACGAGGTGGTTTGCTGCAAAGCAGTTACGAATATCCAGGACGATACAAGCGATGGGGCATTGGGTTTGTCAATCCGCCTCTAGAGTTGGCAACTCGCGATCGCTCGTTTACCTTCACAGCTCATAACAATCGCGGCATGATGTTGTTGCCTTACCTTGCAGAGCGTTTACTACAAAACGCTCATTTGAAAGATGTGATTTTGCAAGATCATCAAATTACAGGAGCGGTGGAACTCGCGAAACAGACATTTTGCGAAGAAGAAAGAAGTCGGCGGTCGTGTTCTAGACGTGTGGAGCGATAGCTAAATGGGTAATCCAAATTCGTA
>NZ_JCACKG010000299.1:0-2286 GCF_059505265.1 Myxacorys chilensis
ACCTTATAGCAGTTCAAATGTTGGCGAAATAGCCACAAGGAGCAACATGGCGCTCCGAGCAGCGGGCGTCATGTTGAACTTCTAAGCACCCCAAGCAGAGAGTGGTACGACCGCTTTAATCACGGGCTAGGGCGTGTTTGGAATTGAGGTTTTCAGGAGGGGTCGTGTGTGATTCAAGCTCGGGATGGACCGACTTGTTCTGACCGACGCCCAATGGGCGAAGATGGAGCCGCACTGCCTCGGCAAGCTGGGCGACCCTGGCCGCAGCGGTCGTAACAACCGGCTGTTCGTGGAGGCGGTGTTGTGGATCGTGCGAACAGGGAGCCCTTGGCGGGATCTGCCAGCGCACTTCGGCCACTGGAGCACGGCGTTCACGCGCTTCCGCGACTGGGTACGGGCCGATGTGTGGGCGCGGCTCTTCGAGGCTGTCGCGGACGAGCCCGACATGGAATATGCCATGGTCGACGCCACGATCGTGAAGGTCCACCGCCCTGGGCAGGGCGCAAAAGGGGGACCCACAGCCAGGCCATTGGCCGCTCCAAGGGCGGCATGACGACCAAGATCCTGGCGCTCACGGATGCACTCGGCAACCTTGTTCGCTTCGTGCTGCTGCCGGGGCAGCGCTTCGATACGGTTGGCGTGCCCCCGCTTCTCGACGGCGTGGCCTTTGGGGCGCTGATCGCCGACAAGGCTTTC
Source organism: Myxacorys chilensis (assembly GCF_059505265.1). NCBI lineage: Bacteria > Bacillati > Cyanobacteriota > Cyanophyceae > Leptolyngbyales > Leptolyngbyaceae > Myxacorys > Myxacorys chilensis. The sequence continues at coordinate 697 of NZ_JCACKG010000299.1, forward strand.
GACAGCAACGCCATCATAGCCGATCTCGATGTGCGCGGCGCCAAGGCTGTCATCTCTCAGCATCCCCGCCGGATCAAACCTCTCAACACCGACGCGGAGATGTACAAATGGCGTCACCTGATCGAGAACTTCTTCTGCAAGCTGAAGGAGTTTAAGCGGATCGCCATGCGCAGCGACAAGACCGACAAGAGCTTCTCCGCCATGGTCCACCTCGCCGCCGTCATCGCATCGCGGTGAATCCCAACACACCCTAGGCCGAGAGGGCGCCGCCCTCTTTATTAGGGCGCATCTGCAAAGGGGTTTAAGGGGCTGAGCGGAGGCACCATCTTTGGGGTGTGAGACGCTACGAACTGACGGACGAGCAATGGCAGCGTTTGGCGCCCTTGCTGCCCCCGCAGCGGCCGCGGACTGGCCGCCCTAATCACGACCACCGCACCATCATTAACGGCATTCTCTGGGTCCTGCGCACGGGCGCACCCTGGGCTGACCTGCCGGAGCGCTATGGAGCTGTCGGAACAGTCTCGAGCCGCTTCTATCGCTGGCGTGAGGCTCGCCTCTGGCAGCGCGTGCTCGAGGCACTCCAGTCCCAGGCGGATGGTGCCGGCCTGCTCGACTGGGACCTGCACTTCGTGGACGCGAGCGTTGTGCGCGCTCATCAACACGCCGCCGGCGCCCGCCGGGCTGGCGCCATCGGGGGGTGAGGGCCCGGACGAGGCGCTGGGGCGCTCCCGTGGGGGCTTCTCGACCAAGATCCACGTGCGAGCCGAAGGACATGGCAAGCCCGTGACCTTTCATCTGACCGGTGGTGAGCGCCACGACAGCACCGCTCTCCCAGCCTTGCTCGATGCAGGTGCCGTCCATCGCAAGCGAGGCCGCCCACGCCTGCGGCCCCGGCGGGTGGCCGGCGACAAGGCCTTTGCAGGCCAGCCCTCCCGCACGCACCTGCGCTCTCGCGGCATCGGAGCGGTGATCCCCACCAAGAGCAACCAGCCTCGCCGCCATGGCTTCGATCGGGAGGCATATCGGGCGCGCAATCGAGTGGAGCGGCTCTTCAACCGCCTGAAGCAATTCCGCCGCATCGCCACCCGCTATGAGAAGCGCGCCCAGAACTACCTTGCCATGCTCCACATCGCTGCCATCATGCTCTATCACTGGCTACAGCCGTTTAATCACGCGTAAATCGGATGGCTCGATGACGCGCGCCTGGCTGAGCGTTCCAAAGTGGAGCACTGGTTGCAGACAGGCTCGGCGTGCCTTCCTCGCCGGTGCACTGATTGCAATACTCTCTATTGCTGCGGCGATCGCTGCCGCCGCCCAAACTCTCATCGTTGGAGGCAAGGACTACACCGAGCAACTCCTCATGGCTGAAATGACCAGCCAACTCCTCGCCTCGAAGGGCATCACGGTCGAGAAGCGCTCCGGCTATGGTTCAATGAGTTTGCGACAGGCGCAGGAAGCGGGGAGCGTGGATCTTTACTGGGAGTACACCGGTACCTCGCTGCGCCACTTCAACAAGGTTGCGGAAAAGCTCAGCCCCTTCGAAACCTATGCGCGAGTTAAGCAGCTGGACATGCAGAAGGGCCTTATCTG
>NZ_JCACKG010000300.1:0-2284 GCF_059505265.1 Myxacorys chilensis
TTTATTTCACTGCCTTGCTGATTGAACTTCGCTGAAATGTCAACACAACCTAGCAGTGAACAGAAAATCACTCTGAGCAGACATAGCTATCCTTCAGATTGAAAACCTGATCGACGAACTGTACGAGCACATCCATAGCCTTGCGGCTCAGAAGAACTCTTCAATTAGCGAGGCTGCGATTCATCTCCTAAATCAGGCAGTACAGTCCGGTAGACAGGCAAAGTCTCAAGCGATCGCTGAAAAAGCCAATGGCTGAAGTTTTATCCTAAATCCGTAGTCATCTAAGTCTAAATCCGCTTGATCTTGGACTACTCGATAGCCCTGCCTTGGTACGAGAGGACGCGCATTCGCTTCGCAAAGTTTTATGCTGACAGAACTCAAACCAGATTAAAGAGTTGTTTAAGAACTTGTTCGACTGCGGTGCGATCGCTCTCAGCCAATTTGCCAATTCGCTTCACAACTAACCGATGGTCGATCGTAAATAGCTTCATTCTCACAACAGAAGCGACTTTTAGCCCAGTCGATGGTAAATCTGAAATTGGAATATCCAATGCCCAAGGAGAATGGGTTGCAGTGGTAATCATCGCCATCACGCTTCGCCCAACAGACGTATTAAATGCCGCCGAATTAGACAGAACCAGCGCGGGTCTTCGCTTCGTTGCCGTAGTATCCGTGAACGGAAATGGAACAATTACGACTTCAAATTGTTTATAAATCAGCGTAGGCTTGCTCATCTGCCTCCGATTCCCACTCCGTCATCAGGCTAGAAACTCCTTCCAAATACTCTCGATCCGCAGGTTCAAATGCGCCATCAAACGGCGTTTCCTCTGAGGTCTGAGCTTTTTCCTGCACGTTCGCGCGTTCTAAAACGATAATCTCAACGGTTTCTCCAACCCGGAACGGCAAGCCTTGCAGCAAAACCTTCCCGTCCTCCAAAATTACCGTTTCTACTCGATACGCATTCATATAGGCGATTCTCAACGCTAATTTCTCTAATTTCTATTGTGGCGTATTTCCTCGCTCCCACAATTCTCGCCAGTGATAGTTCACACTTGTCACTCCAAAATCCGGCTCTTTCTGAAACGGCTGCCGCACATATCGAACGATCGTCGGTTCATCTGTAACCCGATATTCTCCCTTAGAAGCCGCCACTCGAAACGCATCCCCTTCTTTAAACTCCTCGGACTTCGGAACCTGCACCAGTGCTAAAACAAACTCCTCTGGCTTATTCAATGCAGTGAGAATTTCATTCTTCGTCACCGTGACTGTATCTGCCCCTTCAATTCGTCCTTTCACTTCAATAAACCGCAATTCGTCGTTTGACAGTCGCGATTCGATATCGTAGCCACATTTGTCTGCACTCACATCTTGCGGTTGATGTCCTAGCGATCGCTCGGCTGCCATCACTGCGTTCATGGCTCGCAGTTCCACCCGCTTCGTTTCTTTTGCAAACAAACTGGGTGCAGACTGCCGTTTTCCTTGAAGTCGTTGGAGCAGCCCGATCGAAACGACGATCGCTCCACCAATCACCAGAGGCGGCAAAGGAGAAAGCCGCCGTTCCTGTTCCAAATCGACTAATCGCTTTTTCCTTCAATTGCCACTGGATAAGCCGCGTTTTTATCCACCGTAATCACTCGTGGCGTTTGAGTGTGCTTTGCTCTCAGCACTTTGCGGAAAAAGCGGGCTGCCGCTTTCCCGTCTCGTTTTGCGCTCAGCATGAAGTCCAGTGGATTCGCAAGGGAATACACGGCCCGATACAGATATTTCCACTCCCCTTTGATTTGGATGTACGTCTCGTCAACCCTCCATGAATCGTTGGTAGGTTTCAAGTGAGGTCGGATTCGTTTATCGAGTTCTGGTGCGTACTCCAACACCCAACGGTTAATCGTTGAGTGATCGACGTCCACCCCTCGCTCAGCCATCATCTCCTCTAGATTCCGGTAGCTCAAGGGATAGCGGCAGTACCACCGGACATTGAGCAGGATAATTTCAGGCAAATAATGTCGCCACTTGAAGGGAGAGGAAGTAGACATCGCCAAGGGAGCAGTCGTGTTTGGAATGACCTACCTTACCACTAATCAGTTTTTGCGACACAACCGAGGGATTTAGGGTGAGGGTCAAAATTAGCGGCGTGGCAAGGGTTTTCAGCGTTTCCACAAAAACTTTCCGAAGTATCGCTGAGTCAGAGATTCGATTAAAAGACGAAGTTTGAGTTATTGACAAAACCAATTTAACATGCATCAAGCGCCACGAATGTGTTGGTTGCTTCTGTTCGCTCGTTTGA
>NZ_JCACKG010000301.1:0-35515 GCF_059505265.1 Myxacorys chilensis
TGCTGAAACCACACTCCTCCAGTATCGCAAAATCCACACGTCTAGAACACGACCATCTGGGTCCTGCCCTTCCACAAAGGAAGGGAGGTGGGGAAACATTTTGCCAAAATCGTCTGCGGGTGGTCGCGGTCTACAGAACACCTTGAGGCTGGGGTAAAGTGAGTCCTGGAACATACGAGCATCTTGGGCGGTTGACCCTGCCTTGCTGACCTGCAGTGTGCTTGTCTGCATCGTAACCTCCGTGGAGTGAATGTTGATTAGACCTGTAAGTTGTCACCGGTCTGATTTCCTTCACTTGAAGAGTTGCATCAATGCTTTGATGCTAAATGGGCTACCCTACCGGCAACAGGTAATGTCTACACCACAACCCGTCATCTCTTTTCCGCCTTCTGCAACAATTTGTCATACCATTTAGAATCTGTCATTCGGTTCATTTAATGGTTAGCCAGAGCTTTGTTCTCTAGCGAAGGACACTACGATATTCAGCCATTGCGAACCATGCTCGGAGTGGTCGCCTCAACGCGATCGCCTGCGCCGACATCAAACCAATGAATCGAGTCGGGCGGAAATGCCAATCGAACTGGCGTATTGGTTGCCAACCGATGTTCCATTCCTAAAAGGGCACGAACAGTGATTGGCTCTCCTCCACTCGCAATTCTGACACTGACAAGATTATGCATTCCCAAATTCTCGACTAGGAATACTTGACCATCGAGAGCAGGCTCATTGGAGGATTGGGCTACATGCACATGCTCCGGGCGAATCCCAAGAACGATTTCCTTTGGATTAGAGCCTAGAGGCAGTGGAATTCGACTGTTGCCGACGATCGCTTGTCCTGCCTCACATTTAACCTGCAAAAAATTCATCTGCGGACTGCCGATAAAGCCAGCCACAAATCGATTGGCAGGTTCGGTGTAGATTCGTTCGGGCGTATCGAGTTGTTGCAGGTAGCCATTGTTAAGAACGGCAACTCGCGTCGAAAGTGTCATCGCCTCAGTTTGATCGTGGGTGACGTAGACAACGGGCGTGTTCTGCGACCCAAACAACTGCTTCAGCTCTGCCCGCACATGTTCGCGTAGAAGCGCGTCTAAGTTGCTGAGCGGTTCATCGAGCAAGAAGACATCCGGGCGACGAACGAGGGTTCTGGCCACCGCGACCCGTTGACGCTGACCGCCCGATAGCTGACCAGGTTTGCGATTCATGAGTTCATGTAAACCTAGAAAATCAGCTACCTCATGAATTCGACTTTGGACTTCCCCGCTTGGAGTTTTGCGCAGTTTCAAACCAGAGGCAATGTTCTCGTATACCGTCATGTGCGGATACAAGGCGTAGCTTTGAAACACCATCGCAATGTTGCGATCGCCAGGACTAAGCCGACTGACATCTCGACCGTTGAGCAAAACTTGTCCACTACTCGGTTGTTCGAGCCCGGCGATTAGTCGGAGAATGGTTGATTTTCCGCAACCGGACGGACCTAATAGCGTTAAAAATTCGCCTGCACCGACACTAAGACTGATATCCTTAACAGGAACGACGGTAGGGGTATAGGCTTTGCGAAGAGCGACGAGGTCGAGTTTCTTATCCATAGTGCTAAGAATGAAATGGTGCTAACGAATGAACGGTTAGTGGGATAGAGTAAATGCCTTATCCTTTGACGGCTCCTGAAGTCAAACCTTGTACGATCCGCCGTTGAAAAATTAAAACCAGCAAAACGAGAGGAATTGTCCCCAGTACCGTTGCCGCCGCAATTGGACCAAAGGGAATCTCAAACGGAGACGCGCCGCCAAGCTGTGCCCCAGCCACAGGGACGGTTTTCATGTCCTCACGAGTGATAAACGTGAGAGCAAAAATAAATTCATTCCAGGCAGCAATAAACGTTAAAATTCCCGTTGTGGCTAATGCTGGCAGTGTCATAGGCAACACAATGTCGAGCAGCATTCGAGGAGTGCTATATCCATCGACTCTAGCCGCATCTTCGAGGTCTTTTGGAAGCTGCTGAAAAAAGCTTCTCATGACTAAAATTGTCAACGGTAAGTTGATTGCTGTGTAGGGAATGATTAACGACAGATAATTGTTTCCTAGATTGAGATAGCGAACAATATCTAACAATCCCAAAAACAATAGAATCGGCGGAAATAACGTCACAATGAGAACGCCGGCTAGAATGATGCGTTCACCCTGTAGTTTCAGTCGGGCTAAAGCATAAGCCGCAGGCGCACCAATGCCAAGTGCCAAAACTGTAGACGCTAATGAAACTAGAAAACTATTGAACAGGTAGTTGAGAAATGGACGCCGCTCAAACAGCTTTTGATATTGATCAAGCGTCAGTTGATTGGGACTCGGAAAATAGACATTTGGAATCTCAGCGATCGCATCATCCGTTTTAAATGAGGTCAGCAATTCCCACAAGATCGGTGCAAGGCAGAAGAGAACCGTTAACGCTACGGCAATCGGTAAGATAAATCGCCGCACGCTGGGTCGGTGGACAGTCGCCTGTTGATTCTCTGGAGAGGTGGTTGTCATAATTACACAGCTCCCGATGCGCGTTTTCTAGACCGACTGAGGAAAAAGCTGGCGATCGCGACCACCAACACCAACAGCAGAAAGGTCACAACAACCAATGCTGCCCCGTACCCAAAATCAAGATATCGCATCACCGTTGCGTAAATGTAGAGAGAAACAGTTTCCGTTCCCCCGCCTGGTCCGCCGCCTGTCATGACAGAGATCAGATCGAAGATGCCAAACGCTTGGGCGAGACGAAACAGCAACGCAATCACAATCTGAGGCAGCAGCAGGGGTAGTGTCACCTGTCGAAAGCTCTGCCAGGGACTTGCGCCATCAATGGCTTGGGCTTCGTACAAATCACTCGGAATCGATTGCAGTCCTGCTAAGAGCAAAATGCTGATAAAGGGCGTCGTTTTCCAGACGTCGGCGACGATGACCGAAATCATCGCCAGGGTCGGATTCCCTAGCCAGTTGATGCCCGTTTGAATTAGTCCCAACCGCAGTAGAATATCGTTCACAACGCCGTACTGATCGTTAAAAATCCACGTCCAGGCGAGTGCAATCAGAGCGGTTGGGAGTGCCCAAGGCAGGATGGCGATCGTACGGACAATCCCTCGTCCTCGAAAAGACTGATTGAGGACTAAGGCAATGCCCATGCCCAAAACCAGTTCCAGTGAGACGGTGGCAACGGTAAAAATCGTCGTGTTCCACAACGTATTCCAAAACCGTCCGTCTTGCGCCATTCGCGCATAGTTATCGAGTCCTGTAAAGGCTGGACTGAGTTGATTTCCCAGGTTAATTGTGAAGAAACTTTGCCAAACCGCTCGTAGAATTGGGTAGGCAAACACTAGCGCTAACACGGCGATCGCGGGAATGGTAAGCAACCAACCCGTCCGCCGTTCTTGAGCGCGAACATAATCTACCATTGGTTTAAGCTCCCAGTAAAGAACGAGTTTCGCGAGCGGCAGCTTGCAGCGCCTCTTCTGGCGATGTGCGCCCCGAAACAGCAGAACTCAAGTAGCGCTGCAAAATATCTGACGCTTGAGCGTATTGAGCAATCTGAGGACGCAGTGCTGGAGTCTCCAACACTTTTAGCACTAAGGGGAAGTATTCATACTTCTTCAGCAAGTCTGCATCGTTGTAAAGCGATCGCAGGCTCGGCAAATAGCCGCCCGTCAGTGAGGTTTGTTTCTGAACATACGCACTCGTAAAAAACTGAACGGCTTTCCACGCTTCTTGAGGATGCTGAGTCGTGGATGCAATGCCCCAACCCCAACCGCCTAACGATCCCGCGCTCTCTTGCCCCGGCGCGTGAACCATGGGTTGAATGCTCACCTTACCGCGCACTGGCGACCCTGCCTGGTTGAGCAGTTCCCAAGCGTAGGGCCAATTCCGCATAAAAACGGTGTTGCCATTTTGAAAGAGCCGCCGCGCTTCTTCTTCTTGGTACGTGCTGACACCTGGAGGCGACACGCCTTGGTCAATCGTGCTGAGTAAGAATTTGAGTGCCGCGATCGCTTCTGGTCGATCTAACCCGACTTCGTTGGTTTGTGGATTGACCCAAAAGCCGCCGTAACCCTGAAGCACTTCGGTAAACATGGCTGATGCACCTTCGTACTGTCGCCCTTGCCAAACATAGCCCCACTGCACTTTGTTGTCAGCTTGCTGAATTATTTTTGCGGTTTGCAACAAGTCAGAAAATGTTTCGGGTGGGTTGAGTCCGGCTTGCTTTAGCAGGTCCGTGCGATAGTAGAGCATTCCAGCATCCGTTCGCCAGGGCAATCGATACAGTTTGCCTTTATAGCGGCTGCCTTCAATGTCTCCTAGCAAGAAATTCGCCAGTTCTGCTTTTGAAATCAGATCTTCTAGAGGGCGCAGCCACCCCGCCGCCGCAAATTTAGACAGCCAAACGACATCCATGTTGATCAGGTCGTAAGGAGAACTGCCCAGCAGGAAAGAAGAGGTATTTAAGTCTTCAACCAAGTTGCTGGCGTTAGGAGCCTCGATCATGTTGAGCTTAATGCCTGGATTTTTTTGCTCAAATTCTGCGATCAAAGGGCGCAGCGTTGGAACCTCCGGTGCATTCATTAAAAATGAAAGAACTACGGGTTGTGACCTAGCCGGTAACACAATGAGCAAAGCGGTCAAGGCAAATGCTGTGAGTAAGCTCAGCGTTCGAAAGAGCAGCGAGCTTCGCCAGTATCGCAGGAGGTTGAACCAGTATTCTCGGACGATTTCCATAGATAAATTACCGCGACTGGAATGCACAACTTAATGGCACAATGGGTGCGATTCGCATTCCATAAACTGGATTTTGGTTAAGCTGATTGAAATACCAGATATGGAACTTTAAAGAGAAACCAGCCACTCCAAACTCACGGCTTCTGGAAGCTAAAGGCTGCCTTATAAACTAAAGGGTTTACTCTACAATTCTCATCTTCTTCAAGACGGATTAGATGAGAGGAAAATATTAAGTTAAGTAACAATTACAACCGCTTTAAGAAGCGTTATTAAGCATTATTTAATTCACCAATTTTAGGTCTAATTTATAGTAAATGACCTATCTATCGATTATTGCTTGAATTAATTTGGATCAACTTCAGATTAATCTCTGGATTAACACTGTGTACCCTGCAAAGAATTCAAAATCCGTGAAATTACAATTACGGTTTGAACAGCGCCAATAAATAATCCCAGGCGATACATTTTGACCCACATACCGATGGGTTTTTCGTTCGCTGACCACAGGAATGCGATCGCAAGAGCCACAATAATTTCTGTAACCAGTGCCATCCGAATCGTAACCGCACAATCGCCTTTTCCAACCACGAACAGGCTGCATGTGGCTAAAAAGAAGCAGCCAAATCCTAGAAAACAATCAAATGTTCTACTCATCGTCTAGCCTATTCGGAACAGTGGGATAGTGTATAGACGGAGATACTTTAACATTGTGTGCTTTTTTATTCAATATATTCTACGTATGCAGTCTACCTTTTCAACTCAGTAGATTTAGCAGATGGAATGTGATTAAAGTCTTTTTAAGTCGTAGCTTGATCATCGATAGCAAGGTCTGATAAATATTTTATAACTATAAGAAATCTGAAAATCTTTAACTCCACAATTGGCTGGCCTTGCCAAAGTTTAGAGGATTGCTATGTTGAACGGTAACGAATGCTTGAGTTCTAAAAAGAGTATAAAAAGATTAACTTTGAACCGAAAACGCTTGTATAGTAAAGCAATTTTTATAAGCACCGCTTGTGGATTTTCCAGTTTATATTGGCGTTGGCGCAGTCAAACTTCATCCGCACATTTTTTTTGAAGCGATCGCATATTCAATTGCGCTGCGGTTATCGCTCAGAAACTTCCGTCGAGATATAATTTCGCCGCCTCAACGCAGTTCGATTATTGTCGGCGGACTCGTAGGCGCGTTAATCGGCGCAAAGGTGCTGGTGATGCTGCAACATATTGATATTTTTTGGCAGCATCAGGAACAGTTTTTTTGGCTACTGCTTCAGGGTAAAACGGTAGTCGGAGCGCTATTAGGTGCAGTAATAGGAGTTGAGGCGACGAAGAAACTGCTTCACGTTCATCAATCAACGGGCGATGCCTTTGTTTACCCACTCATATTAGGAACTGCGATCGGGCGATTGGGGTGTTTTTTTACAGGGCTGAGCGATCGCACTTATGGCGTTGCGACTAACCTACCGTGGGGCATTGATTTTGGCGATGGGATTTCCCGTCATCCAACGCAGCTTTATGAAATTACATTTCTGTTGATGTTAATGATATTTCTAAAGGTGCGATCGCGTTATCCTATGCATTCTGGAGATTTGTTTAAGTTCTACTTGATCAGTTACTTAAGTTTTCGCTTTCTGGTTGACTTTATTAAGCCCGACTTTCACTTTGCGTTAGGATTAACTGCAATTCAAATTGCATGTCTTCTAGCGCTTGTTTACTACCGCAATAGCATCACTAGATTGTTTAATTTCACTGTAAAGCCTGCTTAACTGTACTGCAAATTATGCCAACTCGTCCTTATCTGTTCTACGCTCTGACCAATAGTGTCTGCTCTAAATGCCTCACGAAGGTTGAAGCAAAAATTATTTTTCAGGAGGGTAACGTCTACCTCGTTAAACACTGCCTAATTCACGGACGAGAAGAGGTTCTGATTGCAGATGACATTGAGTATTACAAGCAGTGCCAAGAGTTTATTAAGCCTGGAGACATGCCGCATCGGTTCAATACACCGATCAAATATGGCTGTCCCTACGATTGTGGCTTGTGCCCTGACCATGAGCAGCACAGTTGTTTAACGTTGGTAGAAGTCAGCGATCGCTGCAATCTTTCCTGCCCCATTTGCTATGCCGATTCTGGAGCAGAAGAGGTTTCAAGCACTAATCAACCCCGGCGTCACCGCAGTTTAGACGTGATCGAACGCCTACTTGACAACATTGTTGCCAATGAGGTTGAACCCGATATTGTCCAGATTAGCGGCGGTGAACCCACGATTCATCCAGAATTTTTTGAGATTTTAGACATCGCAAAACGCAAGCCGATCAAGCATTTGATGATCAATACAAACGGGCTGCGAATTGCTCAAGATCGAGCGTTCTGCGATCGCTTGAGTCAATATATGCCGGGAATCGAGATCTATTTGCAGTTCGATAGTTTTGAAGAAAAAGCACTGCGAGAATTGCGGGGTGCAGACTTGCGGCAGGTAAGAGCACGCGCGATCGCGCATCTCAACGAGTTCAATATCTCCACAACGCTGGTTTCAACGGTTAAAAAAGGACTGAATGATCACGAAATTGGTAAGACAATTGACTTTGCCTTACAGCAACGATGCGTTCGCGGGGTCAGTTTTCAGCCCATTCAGGCGGCAGGACGACTAGAGAGTTTTGATCCAAAGCGCGATCGCTATACCTTGACCGAAGTTCGTCGGGCTATTTTAGATCAGAGTCCTCACTTTCAGCCGAAAGATCTTTTACCTGTGCCGTGTCATCCTGACTGTCTAGCCATGGCATATGCGCTTAAAGTGAAAGGTCAAGTCATTCCTCTAACAGGATTGCTCGATCCTACGGCGTTTCTCGATGTGATGCCAAACTCGGTTCTATATGAACAGAACGCAGAATTAAAAAAACAGATCTTTAAGTTGTTTTCAACCAATCATTCTCCCGATTCATCCGCGACAACGCTGAAACAACTATTATGTTGTCTACCTCTAATTCCAGTTCCGACAGGAATTACATACGAGAATGTGTTTCGGGTTGTGATTATGCAATTTCTTGATCCGTTTAATTTTGATGTTCGTTCTGTAAAACGGTCTTGCATTCACATTGCCCATCCTGATGGTCGAATCATTCCGTTTGATACTTACAACATGTTCTATCGTGAAGGCAGCGCAGGGCATCACCTTGTCGAGCCTTCAGAACTTCGCCAAGCGCGCGCTGTGCAGGAGCAGGTGTAATGTCTGCGGTCAGTCGAGGGATTTTCACTACAGTTGGATTGAATCTAGTTGCCTGGGGATTTTATAGTGTCTGCTTGTCGGGTATGGAAGGATATTTTTCTCCCGAAGCTTGGCAGCCCGGAGGCGTTGCTCCACCCATTCGTGCGCTTCACAACGCACTGGTTTACTTGTCTTATGGAATTGGCTTTTCTCAAGCGCTTCACATTAGTCCCTTGATCGTTTGGCTGACGGCCCGACGACGGTTTGAGTTTGTGAAAGGTGTCATCATTGGAGCGCTAATTACTGCATTGCTATGTGGAGGATGCTTTGCGTTAGTCTTCCCGTACATTACTTCTCAAAGCAATGTGTTCTGGCGATAATGCATTCACTCGAAATTCACTACTTTCTCCGTTTAATTATCTGCTTGCGCTTTCGATGTTTGTTCTTATGGAAGCGTTGCTTAATTGATTGACTCAATTAATTTCAAATGATTTATTTCAAGCAAATCTGATTGTGTGTCAAAGGGCATGTTTTACACTATGAATAATTCACGATGAGTAATTCACTCTGAATCCTCTCAATGAATCATCAATTCACTGCCCTTACAATCTCATGATCTGGACTCGTCACCACGTTTTGTCGCTCGCGGAGTTTACGCCGGAGGAATACGACACTGTTCTACAAACAGCGAGTAGTTTTCGTGAGGTGCTATCTCGTCGCACAAAAAAGGTTCCAACGCTTCAGGGGCAGGTTGTGGCGAATCTGTTTTTTGAGCCATCCACTCGGACACGCAGTAGCTTTGAGCTTGCTGCAAAACGCTTGTCGGCAGATACGCTAAATTTTGCACCCGGATCGTCATCACTTACAAAGGGAGAAACGATTCTCGATACGGCGAAAACTTACCTGGCGATGGGAACCGATATGATGGTCATTCGCCACAAAGAAGCGGGAGTGCCGCAAGCGATCGCAGATGAAATGGATCGCTTGGGGGTGAAGGTCGGAGTTCTCAACGCAGGGGATGGGCAGCATGAACATCCATCGCAAGGATTGCTCGACTTGTTTACCATCTGTTCGTTGCTCGATCCAAGTAATCCTCGGTTAGAGCTTTTACAAAATAAAAAAATTGCGATCGTTGGGGACATTCTGCATTCGCGGGTCGCTCGCTCCAACATATGGAGTTTGACGGCCAGCGGAGCCGAAGTGCATCTTGCTGCGCCACCAACCTTACTCCCAAAGTGGTTTGCGGATTTTGTGGCAGACGATGCCTTACCTCGAAAATTATCCCTGCATTGGTCGCTTGATCCCGCGATCGCGGATGCCGATTTTGTCATGACATTGCGCTTGCAGAAAGAGCGGATGGCAACTCATTTGTTGCCAAGTTTGCGGGAGTATCATCAGCAGTTTGGTATTACTCGCGATCGTCTGAAATTATCTCAGCCTGATGTAAAGGTGCTGCATCCAGGCCCAGTCAATCGCGGGGTTGAAATCAGTTCGGATCTGATGGATGATCCGGAGTTTAGTTTGATCTCGCAGCAGGTTACCAGCGGCGTTGCGGTACGGATGGCACTGCTGTACTTGATGGGCGGCGGCAAAGCCGGATAAAAGGTTGGACTAACTCATTTTCTGTCTAGATTTGTACTGTGTAAACAGAATGAGTAGCGTCAGCGCAATCGCGAGTCCAATCGCGACAATGGATAGGGCAGATTGACCTGTTTGCCGCACTGCGATCGCAATCAGCGCCCACACGATCACAAAGCCAAAGGCGGCATCGTGGAATTGAAAGGTGATGGTTGCGGTAATGCCCGCCGCGATCGCCAACATGATTCCTGTCCACACGACGGGATCAATTCCCCAACCATTCCACCCAGAAATATATAACGCTGATGCAACGTTCACGATCGACGCAACGCTAATCCATCCCAGATAAATGCTGATCGGAACTTGACTAAAAATCTTCTCGTCTCGCGCCACCCGATCAAGACGGCTCCAAGCGTAGGCCGCAATGAGACTCAACAAAATTCCGAACATCAGTACAACAGAGAGCCAAAACTGTTTAGCTGTAAACACAAAGACCCAAATTATTTGAAAGACGCAAGCTGCCACAATTGGAGCGCGAACTTTTTCTAGACGTGGATTGTTTCGCTGGGCAGGTGATGCTTGATAAATGCCAAAAGCGATTAGCCCAATGTAAATCAAGCCCCAAATCGCAAAAGCATAATTTGCAGGTGTCACTATAACTGGAGCAAGAATCGTATTAGAAATCTGCCCGATGTTTTGTCCGCCAATCGGAAAGAAATTAGATATCGCGTTGACAGCGATCGCTGCCAGAATTGAGACGACGACAGCGCTTTGCCACATCTTCTGAGAAGAACCCTGATGGGAGTCTTGCATTTGCTTTTTCCTAACTCACTCTTTCAGGTTAACGAGGTTAGGGCGACTTGGACTCTCTCTAATTTCAGGTTTTCGCTTTCATGCGATGAGAAGGATGCTGACGCGATCGCACAATTTTTCAATATCCCTTGAAGGGATCAAAGAATCACGGAATGGGAGTGAAGAAACATAGTCTTAGGTTGAAGAATGATGTAGTAGCAATCAAAATCTTAATGTGAGAAGGATCACACGATGGGAACAAAGGCTCACAAAGTAGAAATTAAGAAACGCTAGAGTAAACATCACTTTCTATAGAAATATAAGCTGCACAAAAAAGGAGCCGCGATCGTATGTTCAGGTCGCGACTCCAACAATTATCAGAAAAGGTAAGGTGGTTTAGTTTACTTAATCGAAACTTTACCGCCAGCTTCCTCGATTTGCTTCTTAATATCTTCTGCTTCAGCCTTCGCTGCGCCTTCTTTAATGGCTTTAGGAGCGGCTTCCACAAGGTCTTTCGCTTCCTTCAGACCCAATCCAGTGATCGTCCGAACAACCTTAAGAATTGCAATCTTCTTATCAGCCGGAACTTCTTCCAGAATCGCATCGAATTCGGTTTTCTCTTCGACTTCCTCAGCCGCAGCACCGCCACCCGCGCCCGGAGCCATCATCATCATGCCACCAGCCGGAGCCGCCGCACTCACGCCAAAGGTCTCTTCGATTTGCTTTACGAGTTCAGAAGCTTCTAGAAGGGACAAACCCTTCAACTTTTCAACGATTTCATCGGTAACAGCAGACATGAGTTAACTCCTAAAAAATAGTGAGTGAAATTGAACTGTAGCGCCACTCTAAGCAGCGTCTTCCTTCTCGGAAATTTGTTGGATGGTTCGCGCCAAGCCAGACGGAACTTCGTTGATTGCGACTGCCAGTTGCGTTGCCACGCCGTTGATTGCACCTGCAATCTGAGCAATAAGCTGCTCTTTAGACGGAAGATCCGCGATCGCTTTGAGATCCGCTTCTTTCAGCAACTTGCCTTCCATGACGCCGCCGCGCATCTCGGTCTTTTTGACGGCTTTCTGGAAGTCTTGGTATGCCTTGATTGCGCCCCCAAGATCGTCTTGAACAATCACAAACGCTGAATCGCCTTTGAGAATTTCGCTGATCGGCTGCCATCGCTCATCATTCGCGATCGCAATATTCATTAGCGTGTTCTTCGACACCGTACAAACCGCACCTTTTGGGCGTAGACGGTTGCGCAGATCAGAAATTTCAGCAACCGTTAGACCGCTGTAGTTAACGATAAACATTAACTGAGCTGTGTTAAGCGATTCTTGAATTTCCGCAACTGCATTTTTCTTGTCTTGCAACGTTTTTCCCATTCGATTTCACCTCCTTACATTGGGATTTGTGAGACAAACTTGAATTACTCTTTCATTCCAAACAAAAACCTCGATTTTGGTAAACCGAGGTCGCTTAATTTCGATGTGCCACTGCAATCAGGGCAAACCAGAAATCAAACCTCGGCAGGACATTAAGCTTAAAGCGCCCGCTGTCTTTGGTTTGGAATATTCAGTTAGAGCAGAATTCTTCGATATCGTGCCTCTGAAACGAATTAGGCTGCTTCGATCTTAAGGTCGCGCAGGGTATTGATGTCAACCTGGATCGACGGACCCATAGTAGAAGACACATACATCGTACGCCAGTAGCGACCTTTTGCGCCAGAGGGACGGTTACGATCGATGGTTTCCTGAAGCGCCTTCAGGTTGACCAACAGATCATCGGCTGTAAACCCAGCTTTACCAAACATGACGTGAACGATGCCAGTCCGGTCTGCCCGAAATTCGAGTTTACCCGCTTTGAACTCCGCGATCGCTTGCGGCAGATCAAACGTGACTGTACCGCCTTTCGGAGACGGCATCAAACCACGAGGACCCAAAACCCGACCTAACTTTGCCACTTGCGGCATCATGTCCGGCGTCGCAATCAGCAGATCAAAATCCATCATGCCTTTACCGATCTGCTCGATCAATTCTTCAGAGCCGGCAATATTGGCCCCTGCGCCAGTCGCTTCCGCAACTTTCTCACCCCGAGCAATGACGGCAACCCGGACGTCTTGACCTGTCCCTTTCGGAAGTGCCACCGTGGTTCTAAGCTGCTGATCGGTGTACTTTGGGTCAATGCCCAACCGAATGTGCGCTTCTGCAGACTCAGGAAACTTTGCAGTTGCAGTTTCTTTCAGTAAATTCAACGCTTCCAAAGGTTCATAAGGACGATCCTCTACCTTTGCCAGCAATTCTCTCAATCGCTTTGATACTTTTGCCATAGGTTACTCCTGGGGTAATTGCGAGGAAATCCTCTCCCCCGAACACTAGATTACTGAACGATGACTTAACGGAACTATTTAACAGTGACACCCATGTTACGGGCCGTTCCTTCAATGATCTTCATCGCCGCCTCAATGTCATTAGCATTGAGATCAGGCAACTTGGTTTTGGCGATGTCTTCAAGCTGAGCGCGGCTGATACTGCCGACTTTCTTCTTGTTTGGTTCACCAGAACCCGTTGAAATGCCTGCGGCTTGAGCAATCAGCTTAGACGCGGGTGGCGTTTTCAGAATGAAGGTAAAACTGCGGTCTTCATACACCGAGATTTCTACCGGAACCACCATCCCTGCTTGATCGGCAGTTCTAGCGTTATATTCCTTGCAGAACATCATGATGTTGACCCCGTGCTGACCGAGGGCAGGACCGATCGGCGGCGCGGGGTTTGCTTTGCCAGCATTAATTGCCAGCTTAATCACGGCGGTGACTTTCTTAGCCATCGGTTACTCTCTATCGATTAGATCTTCTCAACTTGGTTCACTTCCAATTCCACAGGCGTGTCGCGCCCGAAGATCGAAAGCAGCGCCTTGAGTTTACTGCGCTCTGGGCTAACTTCAATTACTTCGCCTTCAAATTCCTTGAACGGACCTGAAAGCACTGTAATCTTTTCGCCCGCCGCCAGATCAATTTTTCTGACTGGCTCCTGCTCTTGAGAATGCTTGAAGATGCGTTCCACTTCCGCATGTCCCAAGGGCATTGGTTTGACGTGACCGCGCCCGCGTCCGTAGCGACGCTTCTGCTCTGCGCCCACGAAATTGATCACGTTGGGAGTGTTTTTGACTACCTGCCAACTCTCATCGTCCATCAGCATCCGAATCAAGACATAGCCAGGAAACACTTTCTCAGCGCCTTCCTTCGAGCGTCCGTCTTTCTGATGCTTGAGAATGGGAGTCTCAGGAATCTGAACTTCCAAAATTCGGTTGGCAACGTCGAGGGTGTCGATTCGTTGCTCTAGGTTGGCTTTGACGCGCTTTTCGCAGCCTGAAGCAACCTGGACAGCATACCAGCGCGCTTTACCAAGCTGAGCCGTCTCTTCTGGGTTGCCCTCAGGGGAGCGATCGTCAAACTGAGTTTCGTCTGAGGTAAACGTCATCCGAACACCTTCACTTGTCCCCATTGGAACAACTGGTCAACTAAATAGATCAGCGTTGCCGAGAGCGTCACCATCAAAATCACGGCGACCGATTCGCTAATAAGTTGTTGACGGCTGGGCCAAACCACTTTGTTGAGTTCTTCTTTTGTTTCGTTAACAAACGAACTAGGATTAAATCCAGCTTTTTGCTCTTGGATAGCCGCTTCTTCTTTCTTTGCCACAGCGTTCAGCGCTCCATCATTGCAAGGAACAACAGATACTCAGGTGTTGAGCCATCTGCCTTTTAGAAATTTCCGACTGTATGGAAGATATCCACAAAAATCAGAGATCTCTATTCTAGGCTGATCTACCGCTCTCAGCTAAAAGAGGACACAATCTCGTACAAGGGGTGGAGTGTGTCCTTGAGGTATGGATCAACCGATGAGTGATATACCGTCAAAATACAACGGTTAAAACAAATCAGAGTATTCAGCGCGCCCTGGAGGACTTGAACCCCCGACATCAGGTTTTGGAGACCTGCGTTCTACCAACTGAACTAAGAGCGCACAAGCTGAATGAACTCTGATTGCTATCCTCTATATAGTTTAACAGGTATTGGGATGGGTCTTGTGAGTTTTGATAGTTTTTCATCCCTCATCGCGCTTCCCTCATCGCGTTAGGGTTGCCTCGTAGCGTCCCTTACCCCTCTTTCTTAGGTGAGAGCACGATCGAAGCGCTGCTTCAAGCGAGTTGCTTTTCCAATGCGATCGCGCAAGTAGTAGAGCTTCGCCCGACGCACTCTGGAGCGACGCAAGATCTTGACACTCTCAATTCGGGGAGAATGTAGTAAAAAAACTCGCTCCACGCCAACGCCTTGAAAGGTCTTGCGAACCGTTACAGTCTTAGAAATGCCTGTGCTTGCCATCGCGATCACGACGCCTTCATAAGGCTGAGTGCGCTCTTTCTCGCCCTCTTGGATAATCACGCCGACTTTGACGGTATCGCCGATCTGGATGTTCGGCAAATCTGACTTCATTTGCTCCGCTTCAATTGAGCGAATAATTTCTTGCGCTTTCATATAAGGCTTCAAAACTCACAATTGCTCACTTTAGCTTATGAAGGAGCATTTCGTCTAGATTCACTGTAAAAACTTTTGCAACAATCGTTAAGTCACACTTAAATTCCCGCTTCCATCCCCCCCGTGGGGATTGAATTCAACTATCTAGGTAGCTTTACTGAGCTTTATGACAAACACACTTCATCTATGTAAAGCCGCAGCAAAGGAACTCACTCAATGGCCGTAACTGTTTCCGTATTCCAACCTCAGTTAGCTCTGCACATTCCCGATGGCTTTCTGAGTTTGCCAATCATTCTAGTGACCTGGATACTGGCGATCGCACTGATTGCAATCTGTCTTCAGCGTGTCCAAGCTACGTATCAAGAACGAGCCGTTCCCTTGATGGGTGTATGTGCTGCCTTTATTTTTGCAGCACAAATGATTAACTTCCCGATACCGGGGGGTACGTCGGGTCACTTGCTGGGCGGCACGCTGGCAGGGGTTTTATTGGGGCCGTGGGCAGGATCGCTAGTGATGGCAGTCGTGTTTATTGTGCAGAGCGTTTTGTTTCAAGATGGTGGCTTGACAGTGTTGGGAGCCAACATTGTAAATATGGGGCTGATTGGTACATTTGGCGGCTACTACCTCTACAGATCGATCCGGTATGCTTTGGGACGGGATTCGCTGCGGGGTGTTTTGATCGGGGCGGCGATCGCAGCGTGGACGAGTGTATTTGTCTCGTCAATTGTTTGTGCCTTTCAGCTTGCCCTCTCTGGAACCGTTCCGCTCAATGTCGCCATTTCTGCAATGGCGTTCTGGCATTTCATGATTGCGATTGGAGAAGCGGTGATTACAGTGGTAGCTGTGAGCTACATCTGGCGCACTCGTCCGGATCTGATGTATCATCCGCCTCGCCATGCCGTAGCAGATACCTCTCGTTCTTATTCATCGCGTTAGATTTGCAGCATTAAAACAGCCTTGTCCGTCGTTAAAAAAGGAAAGCTAAACTTATGAGTAATGCTTCTAGAACTAGAAATCGTGCGTTTCTGCTGAGTGGATTGGGAATTGCACTACTAATTGCAGTATTTCTGTCGCCGTTTGCGAGCCAAGATCCCGATGGTCTCGATCGCGTGTCGCAAGATCAAGGCTTTGGGCATAAAGCATCGGAAGAACCCATCGCCCACAAGCTGCCGTTCTACCAGGTATTCGATGAATATGCGCTACGGGGTGTACCAGAGCAGGTGTCAACTCCAATCGCGGGCTTAGTTGGAACTTTGGCAACCTTTGGTCTGGCTTGGGTAGCAGGAAAGGCATTGATTCGGAACAAGCCTGAAGAGAGTGATGTGCAAGATAGATAAGCTGATGGACGTTAAGGTTCTCTATCAGCTTTTTTAATGCGCTGCTAATCTCAGAGATGGTAATCACACATTAATCACACAGAGGAGTCTTGGCAAAGGCTTGTGCCTGCTGCTTTGTGTTTGCATGACAAGTGCGTAGATAACTCCAAAAAACTTGTGTGGGAACTCCAACAGATTGCTCCTACAAATTCCATTCTAAAACCTGCCTCCGATCCAGCTTTACTTACCGCTCATTCCTTAAATGCTTTTACATCTTGGAGCCGTCCTCCTCGCAACTGAAAGTCAGACGAACACGATTTGGACGCGGTTAACGGCGCGATCGCGGCTTTTATGCACGCTGCTCATTGTGTTCGCAACAGCCCTTACTCCGAACGGGCGATGGTGGACGTGGGCAATGTATGCGATCGCGATCGCACTGCTCATTCTGATCAGCCGAGTCCCGTTACTGCCTCTATTGAAACGGGTTGCCGTCGAACTGGTATTTGTGAGTGTTGTGCTAATCGGCACATTATTTCGTCAGGGCGGAGACGTATTGTTTCAATGGGGATGGATACAGATCACAACTGAGGGTCTTACGGTTTTGGGTAGCGTTACCCTAAAAGCCTTTTTATCGCTGTTAACCGTAAACGTTCTAATTCTCACCACATCGATTACAGCATTGCTTCATGCGTTGGCTGAACTGAGGACTCCGCCGTTGTTAGTCGCTATTTTTTCGTCTATGTACCGCTACATTAATGTTTTAGTAGATGAGTTCAATTCTATGCAAAGAGCGGCGCGATCGCGTAACCTCATGAGCGATCCGAGACGGCAACGTACTGTGATTGGAAATATGATCGGATCTTTATTTATCCGAACCTATGAGCGAGGCGATCGCGTTCATCAAGCGATGTTAGCGCGGGGTTATTCAGGGCTGCCTCCCGTTGCAAAAATGCCTCAACCCTCGCGCCTTGATATTGCCCTTCTCACGCTCACTATTGTTATTTTATTGATTGGTCAAGCTATTTATCTGTAATTCATGCATCATAATCCGATCACGATTTATAACCTCAGCTATCGCTACACAGATGGCACACAAGCTTTAAACTCGATTAGTTTATCCATTCGAGCAACTGAGCGAGTAGCATTGGTGGGCGCAAACGGCTCAGGAAAATCAACGCTATTGATGCATTTTAATGGTTTAATTTCGCCCCAAGTGGGAGAAGTGGTCGTCGGAGAGTTGACAGTTGAGCCTCAAAATTTGAAGCAGATTCGTAACTTTGTCGGGTTAGTGTTTCAAAATCCCGACGATCAAATTTTTATGCCAACAGTTTGGGAAGATGTGTCCTTCGGGTTGCTCAACCAAGGCGTTCGAGGTGAAGAATTAGAACATCGAGCCGCTCACGCCTTGCGATCGGTAGAGCTTGATCCAGAACTTTTTGGGTCTCGAAACGCCACGGGGCTATCTGGAGGTGAGAAAAAACGAGTGGCGATCGCAGGGGTTCTGGCGATGCAGCCACAGGTGCTTGTGTTAGATGAACCCTCTGCCCAACTCGATCCGCGATCGCGGAGGCGATTAATTGAGTTGTTAGATTCATTGCCTCTGACACAACTGATTGCCACTCATGATTTAGATCTGGCGTTGGAATTGTGCGATCGCACCATCGTTCTTAGCGAAGGAGAAATTGTTTACGATGGCAATACACATCGCGTTATGAGCGATCCAGAATTGCTGGAAAGACATGCTTTAGAATCGCCGCTTAGCTATAGCCGTCCCTATTGTCAGATCGAACATTCTCCTTAATTCGCGATCGCCACTCTTCGATATAACTTCAGATAAAGTTAAATTACAGAACGGCTGTTAAAGCTTTTGAGTAGGCGCTACAGTGGAATTTGCACTCTATGCGGGGGTCTTCAGATCGAAGATTCCAATCCTCTCTTGAAAGGTGTTTCATCGTCTTATGTCTTTTCTGACTTTTCTACGGCGATATCGTCTCTCTAGTTTACTATTTGCCCTCTGTTTCAGTGGAGTGCTACTAGCAGGAAACGTTTCCTTATTGCAAGCAGCCAATGCCGTTGAAGCTCCCATAACGGAATCAACCACAGCAACAGTCCGCAAAACCGTACTTCAAAATGGATTGACTGTTCTGACCAAAGAAGTGCCTACTGCACCAGTTGTCACGGTGCAAGCTTGGTATCGGGTTGGGTCGCGCAACGAAGCGCCGGGGGTGAATGGCATTGCCCACCAACTTGAACATCTTATGTTTAAGGGCACGAAAGATCGCCCGATTCAGTTTGGTCGGTTGTTTAATGCGCTAGGTAGCCAATCCAACGCGTTCACCAGCTATGACCAAACCGCCTATTTTGGCACGGTCGAGCGCGATAAACTGCGATCGCTCCTTGCTCTGGAAGCCGATCGAATGCAGGGTGCGCTGATGACCGCAGATGCGCTGAAAAGTGAAAATCGTGTCGTGATTTCTGAGTTGCAAGGCTATGAAAATAGTCCAAGTTATCGCCTCAGCCGCGCGGTGATGAAAGCCGCAATGCCAACGTCTCCCTACGGTCTGCCTGTTGGCGGCACGAAAGCTGATGTTGAGAAATTCACGATCGAGCAAGTCCGGTCTTACTACCAAAATTATTACAGCCCCAACAATGCAACCCTGCTGATCGTGGGTGACTTTCAAACTGAGCCGACCTTAAAAGCAGTTCAAGAACTGTTTGGCAAAGTGCCGAATCGTGGTAAAGCTGCCGAAGCGCCAACTCCTCAGAGCGCATTTAAGACGGACGGAGCAAGCTTAAACGCGACCCAGAAGTCTGCATCACCGATCGTGCTGCGTGAGCCAGGTAGTGCCCTTTTGATGCAAGCGGTTTACCCCTTACCAGATGCCAAGCACCCTGACGTACCTGCGCTGAACGTCCTCGATTCGATTTTGACGCAAGGACGCAGTTCTCGTTTCTATCAAACGTTAGTCGAAGGCGGACTTGCCAGCGACTATAGCGGGTATGCGGCCAACATGATCTCCGGCGGATGGTATCAACTCTCTGCTACCGCGACACCAGGGCAAGAGTTGGCTAAGCTCAGTCAGACGGTTGAAGCGGTGTTCGCCGATATTCGTAGCAAGGGAGTCACACCAGAAGAATTGAAACGTGCGAAAACTCAGTTGCGATCGTACATTCTGCTGCGCAACCGGGATGTCACTAACCAAGCCTTTCAGCTTGGCGATGATCAGACAACTACAGGAGATTACCGTCGTACCGATCGCCTCTTAGCGGCGATCGACCAGATTACGGTTACCGATATCGAGCGCGTCGCAAAAACCTATTTTGCGCCTCAGAAGCTAACCTTAGGCTACTTTGAGCCGAGTACGCTCGACCAAAAAGCAGGCGGCGCGGTGAATTCTGGACAAACGACGGAGCAGTTTAACGCGGGTCCGCCCGTTGATCCCTCTCAAGTTGCAAAGTATCTCCCTGCGACGACCCAACAGGCTAACCAACCTGCTCAAGCTTTGCCTGAGAAAGTTGTGCTTCCGAACGGCTTGCGGGTGCTGCTGCTCAAAGATTCGAGTACCCCGACCGTATCGTTGAGTGCCCATGTATTTGCAGGGCAAGAGTTTGATACAACCACTAAAGCGGGTCTTGCTAAACTCACTGCTGAAAACTTAACGAACGGCACGACAACTAAAGATGCGCTAACACTAGCGAAAACGCTAGAGGATCGCGGTATCAACTTTAGCGTCAGCGCTAACCGTGAAAGCGTGTTTATGAATGGAAGTGCATTAGTTGAACATCTGCCGACTTTGATTCAGACAATGGCAGATGTATCGCAAAATGCATCGTTTCCAGACAAAGAACTGGAACTGAGCCGTCAACGGACACTGACCGCCTTAAAAGTGCAGTTGGACAACCCACAATACGTGGCGAGACAAGTTTTCCAGCAAACGGTTTATCCTGAAAATCATCCCTTCCACAGCTTCCCAACAGAGGCAAGTTTGAAGGCGATTGCACGTCAGGATGTAGTGAAATTTTACAAGTCGCACTATCGTCCTGATAGGACCATTATTTCCTTCGTTGGCGATTTTGACCCAACGCAGGTAAAGACGCTATTGCAACAAGAACTAGGAGGCTGGAAAGTAGAAGGTAAAGCCCCTACTCTGGTATTCCCAAGCGTTACTCAACCCACGCAAGTCGTGCGGCGCTATCAGGGCATTCCGGGTAAAACTCAGTCAGTGACGTTGATCGGAAATGTGGGGATCAATCGTCAAGATCCACGGTTCTATAATGCCTCTGTGATGAACCAAATTTTGGGAGGCGACACGCTATCAAGCCGATTGGGAGGAGAAGTGCGCGATCGCCAAGGTTTGACCTACGGCATCTACAGCTACTTCCAAGCGGGGAATCGGCAAGGCCCATTCTTGGTGTCGATGCAAACCGCGCCGGAAGATGCCGATAAAGCGATCGCAAGTACGCTGAAGTTGTTAGACGAATTCCGCAACCAGGGCATTAACACCGCAGAATTAACGACTGCTCAGCGATCGCTCACTAGTGGCTATCCGGTTGACCTAGCAAATCCAGATAGTTTGGCAAGCGCAATTCTGCTCAATGAAGTCTACGGTTTGAATGTGTCAGAGTTGCGCCGGTATCCGAAACAAATTGAAGGGGTGACTCAAGCGCAAGTCAATCAAGCGGCTCAAGACCTGCTGAATCCCGATAAAATCGTAGTTGTTACCGCTGGACCGCCAAAATAATGCGTCATTTAGGTCATTGAGGCATTTAGGCAAGATAAGGTGCGATTATTGGCAAAGCACAACTCCGGAACAACCGCTTAGAGCTTTTCAATAATCGCACCTATCTTTTCAGGTAGTTGCTTTTGGAGGATTTCAAGTCATTTTCAGACCGAAGGAATACAAACAAGACACGAACCTCATTTGAACATTACTATTCAATTGCTTAAACACACAACCGATTTGAGTTTGATATATTGACCCATATTTGTTCCTGCTCAACTTGATCTATAAACCGATCGACTTGCAACAATCATGAAGGTGCTAATCCAGAGCGTGAGAATAAATTGTGCAACCTAAGTTCCAATGTCACCTTGCACCTAGAACAACATCACTTCACCGCTAAGAAGAATCCGCATAGCAAAGGTTTCAATATAATGAGGAAGTCTTTGTTGCCACGAACCATACATGTCTTTGACACCAAACTTTAATGCTAGTGAATAAATTTTAATGGTTCTTACGAACATGCCAACGATGACATAACCAAACTTGTGAACGGTGTGAACTGGAACACGCTAGTAGTGAGAAAATTCCATCATGGCAGTAAACACATTTTTCTTACTATCAACTTCACGCTAACTGAAGGGATGATGCATAAGGTGTGATCATTTACGACAAATGCCATTGATACATAGCTGATATCGAAAACGTTAGTGAACAATTTATTCAAACCAATCTGGGGTCGATGAATGAGATAATGCCCTGCTCCTGAAAGCGAAATCCTGATGAGCGCCATGAGTGGAACAAACAGATACAGAGGCATATACTGAGCATGAGTTAATTGCAACACTTGAACAGCCGCATAGGAAATCAGTAATAGAATCGTGGCGGCATCAAATATAGAATTCATTTGAGCCACTTTCTTCATTTGAGAAAAAGGAGCTTATGCAAAATGAGGGATAACTGAATTAGAACTTATGTGTGAATTGCGATCGCGCGTCTAACATAACGCTGTCGCTCGCCTCCTCCAAGGCAAGCATCGAGCCGCAGACCCCAGAAAAAACCATTAAAAAAGACATCAGAGGCACGTTCCAAAGCAAACTGGAAACGCTCTAATG
Organism: Myxacorys chilensis; assembly: GCF_059505265.1. NCBI lineage: Bacteria > Bacillati > Cyanobacteriota > Cyanophyceae > Leptolyngbyales > Leptolyngbyaceae > Myxacorys > Myxacorys chilensis. The sequence goes on from NZ_JCACKG010000301.1 coordinate 22,001, forward strand.
TCTGAATCTAGTTAAAAATAATGAATTCGTGAGGTACACGAACCGACGAGAAACGTCCCTTTAATTGACTGGTTTTAGCTTCGTAAGTTTCAGTTTAAAAGGCCCGCCTGTCGTTTCCCCGAACGCTTTGACCCGAATGATGTAATCTCCAGTTTTTGCGATGCGGGTAAACAGCAGCGAATTGGTTGTGCCATCTAAACCATCATCATTTTCAGCCACCGTCGAGCCTTGCTTGGTCATCAGCGTCACGATCGTATCAAAGGTGTTGGAGACGAGATCCACCGAAATTTGATCGCCTGTTTGCAGTTGAATCGCGTAATCCCGCGCAAAGTTTCCTTGACCTGTAGGAATATCGGATTCTGACAAGCGATCGCTGATCTCTTGCCCCGATGTCAGAGGAATGGGCGCATAAATTCGGCTTTGAGCAGGTTTTGACGGTTGAGCCTGGGCAGGCAACAGAACTAAAGCGGGTAGAACAGACAGTAAAGCAGTCAGTCGTTTCATGATCATCGTCTTCGCTCGGTGAGTCTTATTGGGTTGAAACAAGGGTAGCTTCGAGATCGGATAGCTCGACTGCCCCAGAGAACGTTCGCCCATTCATAACAAAGAACGGTGTGCCTTCGATCCCCAGTTTTTCGGCCAGATCAACATCGGTCGCGATCGCGGCAGCCGCGGTTTGACTTGTGCGATCGCGATTAAATCGATCGACATCCAAGCCTAACCCCTTAGCCGTCTCCAGGTAGAATGCTTCACCCATTCTCTTCTGACCCTCAAACAGCGCATCGTGAAACTCCCAAAACTTTCCTTGCTCTCCGGCTGCCCAGGCTGCTTTAGCGGCAGGCAACGCCTGATCATGAATACCCGTCAGGGGGAAGTTTTTGTAGGTTAACGTTACTTCACTGCTGTGTTTCTCCACAAATTCTCTTAGCGTTTTGGAAGCGGAGGCACAGTAGGGACACTGAAAATCGGAAAACTCAACCAAAACGGCTTTCCCTTGCTTTGCTCCTTTGGTTGGAGATTTTCCAATTACCGCTTTTGGATTTCGTTGTAAATTTTGTATAAAAGACTGTTGTATTTTACGTTGTTCATCCTGTTGCTGCTTTTGATAGGCTTGCACAGATTCTATGATGACTTCCGGATGCGCCCGAATAATTTGCAGCACTTGTTCCTCTTGAGGAGTGGTCACGTTAGCGGCTCTGACCAAACCCGGCCAACTCAACAATGCCAAACTAATCAACACTAGTCCTGCCCATGCTAGTGCGGTCCATTGTTTGATTCTCTTCATCGTCTCAACCTTGGTCGCGCGTGGTGCATTTGAAATATAGCTCAAATCAGGAAAGGGAGTGTGCTGGAACAAGTTGAGCCGCGAGAAAAATAACTCCATACCCTATACTCCAACCCGTATACTGTTACTTTGAGAACGCGCTAAACAGAAAGAGGGCAGTGTATGGCATCCATTCGCGAGTTGCATCAACAACTTCTTCGCAAAGAACGATCGGCTGTGGAAATCGCTCAAGAGTCACTGAATCAGATTGACGCCTTGGAGCCAAAGTTGCACAGTTTTTTGCACATCACTCGCGATCGCGCCTTAGAGCAAGCCAACCAAGTAGACGCTAAACTCGCTGCCGGAGAAGAAATTGGGCTGTTGGCCGGGATTCCGATTGGCATCAAAGACAACCTCTGCACGCAAGGCATCCCAACAACGTGCGCCTCTAAAATTTTGCAAAACTTCGTCCCACCCTATGAATCTACAGTGACGCAGAAGCTCCGAGATGCAGGGGCAGTGATGGTGGGCAAAACCAATCTTGATGAGTTTGCGATGGGCGGTTCGACAGAAACCTCTGCCTTTGAAAAAACGGCCAATCCGTGGGATACGGCACGGGTTCCAGGCGGTTCATCCGGCGGATCGGCCGCGGCGGTGGCAGGCGGAGAATGCGTCGTGTCGCTCGGCTCGGATACAGGCGGCTCGATTCGTCAGCCTGCGTCGTTTTGCGGCATTGTGGGCATGAAGCCGACCTATGGCTTGGTGTCGCGCTATGGCCTAGTAGCGTTTGCGTCATCGCTTGATCAGATCGGTCCGTTTGGACGATCGGTCGAAGATTCAGCAATTTTGTTAAGTGCGATCGCAGGCTACGATCCCAAGGATTCCACCAGCTTAAAAGTCGAAATCCCGGACTATACCCAGTTTCTCATCCCCGACCTGAAAGGAAAGAAAGTCGGCATTATTACAGAAACCTTTGGCGAAGGGCTTGATCCGGACGTGGAGAAAGCGGTGAGAGCTGCGATCGAGCAGTTAAAGGCGCTTGGTGCAGAAGTTCGAGAAATCTCCTGTCCTCGTTTCCGCTACGGAATTGCTGCCTACTACATCATCGCGCCGTCTGAAGCCTCGGCAAATCTGGCGCGATATGACGGGGTGAGGTACGGCAAGCGCATCGAAAATGCTGAAGACTTGATGGACATGTATACTCGCACCCGTGCAGAAGGTTTTGGCGCAGAAGTCAAGCGCCGCATCATGATTGGAACTTATGCGCTTTCAGCCGGATATTACGATGCGTACTATATTAAAGCTCAGAAAGTCCGAACGTTGATCAAGCAGGATTTTGAGAACGCCTTTGAAAGTGTAGATGTGTTAGTGTCTCCAACTGCGCCCACGACTGCCTTTAAAATTGGGGATAAATCTGCCGATCCGCTCAGCATGTATCTCATCGATTTGATGACGATTCCGGTGAATCTAGCAGGTCTACCCGGAATGAGTGTTCCCTGTGGATTCGACTCGCAGGGACTGCCGATCGGCTTACAAATTGTTGGCAATGTGTTGCGCGAAGACCAAGTGCTTCAGGTTGCCTATGCCTATGAGCAGGCAACGGAATGGCACAAGCGGGTTCCACAGCTTTAGCTCGATCAGCGCAGAGCGCTGCTCCAGCATCTAACTCCAAGGAACCGCATCTAATGATCTGATTAGATTGATTAGATCGATCTAATGAACAGAGAGACGGCAGAACGATAACAGCAGTTAATCCCCAAGGGACTGTCCTATGTCTAAAAATTTGTGGGAGCCTCCTCGGTTACGAGTCGGTCAAGACCTTGAAGAAGAACGTCGTGCCACCTGGCTGGAATTATTTTTTGATCTAATCTTTGTGGTGGCGATCGCAGAACTGGGTCACACCCTTAGTGAAGATGTTTCGGTCAACGGCTTCATTGGCTTCGTGGTTCTGTTTGCACCTGTCTGGTGGTGTTGGGTGGGTGCAACGTTCTACGCCACTCGGTTTGATACCGATGATCTGGGTCAACGCCTGCTGACGTTTACCCAAATGGCGATCGTGGCGTCGTTAGCGGTCAATGTGCATTACGGATTAAGCAAAACTGCGATCGCATTTGCGCTGTCATATGCCGCATTTCGAAGCGTTTTGATTATTCAATACCTGAATGCAGGTCATCACATCCCCATAGCTCGACCGTTGAGCCGTTGGTATGCGGCTGGATTTGGGTTAGGAATGCTTTGCTGGCTCCTGTCGATCGCTGTCCCTGCCCCGTGGCGATTTTTGCTATGGCTCCTCGGATTAGTCATTGACTTTATGACGCCCTTGACGGCAGGACGGTTAATCCAACAAGTTCCGCCCAGCTTATCGCACATTCCAGAACGGATGGGGCTGTTTGTGATTATTGTATTGGGTGAATCGGTCTTATCCGTGGTGCAGGGCATCTCTGGGCAAGTGTGGACTGCTCCTACCGTCGCCATTTCACTTTTAGGGTTGAGTACGGCATTTAGCGCTTGGTGGCTCTATTTTGATAGTGTTGATGGCTCTCCTCTTCGAGCAATGGGAGCCGGTCGCCCACTGCAAGGTTTAGTTTGGCTATACGGACACTTGCCATTTGTGGTTGGACTTGGCGCTACCGGCATTGGGGTCGGACATGCGATTAAATATGCGACTACAGCAATCCCAGAGAACGATCGCTGGCTTTTAGCAGTGGGCGCAGTGTTGAGTTTAGGAGCGTTAGCCCTGATTCATTACCTCACTTGTGCCTCCGGTATGAGAAAGATCAGATTAGCAAAGTACCGATTGGGATCAGCGTTAGCAGTGTTAGGGGTGGCGATCGTAGGACAAAACCTTTCTCCAGTTGTGTTTGTCGGACTGATCGCCCTCGCTTATTTAGTCCAAGTTGCTTTAGGATTACGAGAAAGTCGCTCCCTTTAGGAGGAAACTCTCTTGCTCAAGCTTGTCACGCTTCTTTTACTCAGCAGCATGACGGTCATGGCGGGTGCAACCATTTCTCCTGCCTTGCCTAAAATTCAAGATTTCTTTCGCACCGAATCAGACGCTGAGTTTTGGGTCAAGCTGCTTCTGACCATGCCCGCATTATTTACGGCAATTAGCGCACCGTTTGCTGGCGCAATCATCGATCGCTTTGGTCGAAAGCCTCTGTTGATTGGCGCAGTCATCCTTTACGGCTTAGCAGGTGGTTCTGGATTAGTTCTTAGTTCTCTCAAGGGTCTACTGATTGGACGGGCACTGCTTGGTTTATCGGTCGGCGCAATCATGACTACGGCAACAGCACTGGTCGCTGACTATTACCAAGGGGTAAAACGCAATCATGTAATGGGGACTCAGGCAGCTTTTATGGGATACGGAGGAGTCGCCTTTCTAACCTTAGGCGGGTTTTTGGCAGATGCAAGTTGGCGATTGCCGTTCCTCATCTATTTGGTGGCGTTTGCGATCGTTCCTCTTGCTATCTTTACCCTGACTGAGCCTAGAACATCTCAAATTGCAGCTTCTAGCAATGGTAATGAACCCGTCGATCAGTTACCCATTGCAACGGTAGCGGTAATTTTTCTGTTGACATTCATTACGATGGTCGCTTTTTATATGATCCCAGTGCAGCTGCCGTTCTATCTCCAAAGCCTGGGTCAGGGCGGCGGTAAGGAAAGCGGACTTGCGATCGCGGCGTGTACCTTAGCCAGTGCAACGATGTCTACCCGCTACAGAAGCGTCAAAAGCACGCTTAGCTTTCAAGGAATCTTGGTCTGCGTCTACTTATTGATGGGAATTGGCTACATTGCCATTTCTCTGTCCGGGAGCTACGTATTCGTCGTCTTAAGTCTATTGATCGCCGGACTTGGACTAGGGCTACTGATGCCAAATATGAATGTTTGGATTAATGCGATCGCTCCTATTCAAATTCGAGGACGGTTACTAGGCGGCGTAACCTCTGCCATGTTCTTGGGACAGTTTTTCTCACCTATTGTGGTGCAACCGATTGCCAGTCGCTTTGGTTTAGGGCTTGCTTACGGAGTTATTGGTCGCCTACTGCTAGGCTTAGCTGCTTTAATCGTTGTTGCCTCATTCTTTAATCGTACAAGCCTAAAGGCAAGAAGCCAGGAATAAAAGATTTATCAGTCTAGTCGCAAGGCTAATATGACAATTTAGTTTTTTAGTTCTGGATACTCTATCTCAGAAGTATGCGTCAGAACCCGTAAAAGCGTTGTGCAGCACTTGCTAAAGCATCAGAAGAATCTATTGGATGAAACTCATAAACTGGCTCTTTCTGCTGAATTAAACTGAATCGAACGGAGAACAGCAAGCTTGCATCGTCAATGGCACTACGCCTAGTTGTATTAAATCCTTTTGTATTGGATCGTTGTGCTGAACGCCCCACACCCCAGCTTCTTTCTCACTCGCAAGAACAAAGCAAGAGATCGAGGTCGCCCATGCAGATGGGACTGACCTTACGGCATCTCGGGTTCTAAGCCCCACTGATGCTTCAGGAAGTGACGATACATTGTTTCGCGCATCAGCATTTGCTCGTACATTTTGACCAAGAAATCTTGGGCTTGTTCACGGCTCATCTTTTGCACTTGGGTCTCGAAAGAGCGGATGTTGAATTGTTGTTCTAAGCTTAGCTCTACAGGTTGACTCATAACAAACTCCAATGTAAGAGAGTAGACGACAATGTAAGAGAGTAGACAGATTACGGAACCAACGGCTGATATCGTCAACAGTGGATCCTGGCAAACGAGGTTGATTCCTTAAAAATACCCAATGTGGGAAGGCATTTATCGCTTGTTGTTAACAAAGATAACAAGCATTTGACAAAATGGCCATACCCCCCTTGGAGTGATTTAAAGATGTAATCCATTATTCAGAGTTTGCACTTAGATAGACCCCCTCTTCTGTCTAGAGGAGAGAAGAGGAGTATGATTGATATTCCTTGTGAGTGAGGAAAAGCTGAAACTGCCAGTTTCGCTGGGTTACAAAAGAGTTAAAGAGTCAAGAATAATACAAAAGTACATCCTGTTTTTACCCGCAGAGCGAACTATTGCATCTGTCTTGATGCCTCGGACTATCTGAGAATTTTTGAGTAGAGGTAGCAGAAAAAAGAGGCGCTATTCGTTATGTCGGCTCTACTGTTTTCCTATTCAGTGCCAGCGTGCTTTGCTCAGCGCAACGCTTCTACCGGCTAAGTAGACGTTTCGATTCGCTTCATCTTTACTTTCCAGCGTCGGTCGAAATAATAATAACGGTGATGTTATCGCGTCCGCCTCGGTCTTTAGCCGCGTTAATTAAAGCCAATGCTGCTTTCTCACAGACCTGAATCGACTCTAATTGGGTGGCGATGATTTGATCAGACAGTTCCTCTGTCAGTCCGTCTGTACATAGCAAGATGCGATCGCAGGGCTGCACCTCAATTGGCTGAATGGCGACGGGCTGGAGGTCTTCTCGCCCCAAACATTGGGCCAACACATGCCGCCACGGATGCGATCGCGCTTGCTCAGGGGTGAGTTCCCCTAGTTGCACCGCCCGTGCCACCCAAGTATGGTCTTCTGTCAGTTGCTGTAATATCGCGTCTCGCAGCCGATATAGCCGAGAATCTCCAACGTGAGCGCAGAGCGGTTGCTCATCTCGAAACATCAGAACAACCAGCGTCGTACCCATATCAGCGCGCTCTGGATGCTGAGTTTGATCGTTTAGAATGGCTTGATTTGCCTCTAAAATCGCTTTCTCCAGAAGTTGCTCAGACGGAATCGCAGAATTCCAATGCTGGGTGAGAAACGTTTGAATGATGTCTGTGGCAATACGGCTGGCTTCTTGCCCGCCTGCATGTCCGCCCATACCATCTGCTACCACAAAAAAGCGCCCATCAGAATCAACAACGTAGGAATCTTGATTGGCAGAGCGGACTAACCCGGTATCAGTCATCCCGGTAAAAAGGCGTTTCATGATTCGATCAGCGAGAAACTTGGGTGAAAAAGGTTGAGCTTCCTAAATACTATTCAACTCGATTCGTACCCAAGTGGGCGAAAACTTCACTTGAGCCATACGCTAACTAGGGCATTCGATCGTAACGATCTAGCTTCAGCATCAGTCGAATCAGCGCTATCCCGCTAATCAAAGCAGCAACGCCAGGAATCGCCGCGGCCCAAGCAAACTGGCTCACGAGCAAGATGGTCGCTGATATCGTAAAAGCACAAGTCAACAGCGTATAATTTGTGCCCATGTTGACCCCACTGATGCGGCGCAACACCCGATCAGTTTCCGTCGATCGCACCCGAACCCGGATATCTCCCCGCTCTAACTTATCGAGCGTGTCTTCGATCCGACGCGGTAGTCCAAATGCCGTGTTGCCAACCTGCACGGCTTGCCGACCTAACTCGTTGATGATGCTACTTCCGGCTTCTGAAGAATTTCCATTGGTCATAAGCTGCATTGCAAATGGTCTTGCAACCTCCATAAAGTTAAATTTTGGATCTAGCCCTTTGCCTACCCCTTCGAGCGTAGAGAAGGCTCTCATAACGAAGGTAAACGTTGCTGGAAACCGGAACGGCTGACCGTAGGCGACTTCATACAAATCATCGCTAATGGCTGAAATGGACTGGTCTTCAAAAGGCTTGTCCATGAAATTGTCCAGCATAAACTGGACAGAACGACGCACCGGACCCATATCCTCGGCAGGAGCTAGCGCGCCAAGATCGATTAGCGATCGCACCACGCGGTCAGCATCTTTCTGAGCGATGCCAAAGAAGGTATCCAACAGACGCTCGCGAGTGACGGGCTGAACCTGCCCCATCATGCCAAAGTCATAGAAAATTAAACTACCATCAGGGCTGACGGCAATGTTGCCGGGATGGGGATCCGCGTGAAAGAACCCATTATCCAATAGCTGATGAAGATAGGCTTCTGCGCCCAAGTTTGCAAGGCGAGTGCGATCAAGTCCCGCCGCTTCTAAGGCTTCATAGTGACTGATTTTGATCCCCGGCATGTATTCCAACGTCAAGACTCGCGGGGAAGTATAGCGCCAGTATACTCTCGGCACATCAACCCAGTCATACCCCCGAAAATTGCGTCGGAAGGTATCAGCATTCCGACCTTCGTTTAAGTAATCAATCTCCTGCCAAAGAATTTTGCAGCATTCTTCGTAAATCCCCGTCCAGTCGCGACCTTTACCCCATTCTCGATGGCTCTGAAAATAGCGAGTAATGCCTTTGAGAATCTGGAGGTCAATCTCGAATAATTTTCGGAGTCCGGGGCGTTGAACCTTGACAACGACTTCTTCACCAGAATGTAACTGCGATCGATGAACCTGTCCTAGACTAGCTGCCGCTAAAGGAATCGGATCGAAGCTGCGAAATAGCTCTTCAACAGATTTTCCTAAATCTTGCTCAATGATTGCCGCCGCCTGCTCGTAGCTGAAGGCAGGCACACGGTCTTGTAGTTTAGACAATTCTTCGACAAACTCAATGGAAAATAAGTCAGCGCGAGTTGAGAAGAGTTGTCCAAGCTTAATGAACGTTGGTCCAAGATCGAGCAACGTTTCTCGAACCCAGCTAGCCAGGGTTCTTCGCCGCTCGGCTTTTTTAGCGTCGGTTATGCCTCCCCGATAGCTCCAGGACTTGTTGTAGCGCCATCGCGCCATCATCAGTTTCAGAACAAATGACCAGATATCGAAATAGCGACGCTGTTTGGAGTAGCTTTCTCGACTCCAACGATAGGCTTTCGCACGATGAGATCGTCCTCTGGCTTTGCGCTTAGAGGGCAATTCACTGGGATAATCTGACACTTGCTCTTGCGGTCCAGTCAACAGATCTTGCTCCACTCCGAGCGGCGTTATGCTCAAATGCTTGCCGTTGCTTTCGCCATGTCCAAGCTGTGAGTTAGGACTCACAGGCAGATCTGCTGAGTGCTGAGAGGGGCTGGAGTCATTAGAAGAAACAGACACTCGACTTTCCAACTAAACTTTTGTTTGATTATCAACGCTATGTAGAGGAGTTGCCCAGATCCTTGCGGTAGAACCCACATTAAGACTGTTCTGAACGACTGCGGTAAAGCTTTAGCTGCGATCGCAGTTCGGCAATCTCAGCTCTCAAGTCGTCAATTGTGGCCTGTAGGTCACTCGATGGGGTTCCGGCAAAGTCGACGACGGTTGTGCCTGGAGTAGCAGTTGCAGCTCGAGATTGCATCGCGATTTCTTCTTCGCGGGCAGCTCGCTCCATCACATCATCGACAAAATTTCGCAAATTTTCTCGCTGCTCGGCGTCAAACTTGCCCAATTCACTGAGCGCTTCCGTAACGCCAGCCTCAACCTGCTCATATACGACCTCTGCGATCGCACGACCCACAAAAAAGGCACGAAGTAAAGAACTATTATTCATAAAAATTATTCCAGCGCTGCCCAAATTATAGCTTGTTCCCGCTTATGAAAGGGATGAAGGTAAAGTAAGCAAAACCATTCTTTCATGCCTCATGCCCAATTTAATAGCCCCCTAAAGGCTTCCTCAGTTTCCAGTTACGCTCCTCGTGAAGGGTTCTGGTGCACTCTCGCGCTGCTCCAAACTAGAAGGATTGGTGGCAGGTGCAGGAGCTGCCGCAGGCACTCCGGGATCTGTTGGCAATGCAGACGGTTCCCCAGGAGAAACGGCTTTAGGAATAGGCTTTGGAGCGGGTTCAACTGGACGGTAGAGGGGTGTTTCTTCAGGGACGGGAGCGCTGTCAAGCGGGTCAAGTTCGGTCTGCGGAGATGTTGAAGGCAACGATCGCTCTAGTTCTGGTGCGCCTTGAATAGGAGCCGGTCGGCTTGCTGGAACGTCTACTGAACCTTGCTCAGTTGAATTTGCTGGCATTGTCCAATCTGTGGTGGTAGGCGGCTTACTGTCATAGCTCCCCGGCATCTTCTCTAGAGGAATATCACCTTGGTCGCCGCTTGGAGAAAGGGTGCCTTTCCAGGAGCGATCGCTAAAGGTTTGCGCGGGATGAAAGATGCTGGCTCCAGGCGCTTTAGCAGCACTAATTCGCAGAGCTAAACCAAAGCCCAAACCTAAAGCGGTGGCAGCAGCTCCTGTAATCACCAAGAATTTTGGAAAGTGAGGACTCATCCCAGAATAAGCCGCAATAGGTTTTTGAGTAAGAGGTCTGGCAACAGGTTGGAGAGTCGGTTTGGGTGAAGCGTTGAGCGTTGCCGCTGATTGGGTAATTTTTAGTGGAGGCGGCGGGGGAGGAGTTTGAGGTGCTTTTGCGACACTGAGTGCATTCTGTTTTACAACGTCACGTTCTACAACTTTAGGAGACACTTCTTGTGGTGTTGTAAAGGGTAGGGTGATGGGCTGTGAGACAGGACGAGGGGATGATGTGGCTGCAGATGCAGCAGGGGAAGGCACACCCAGCAACGGCAGCGTCGTATTGGGTAGAAGACGCAGCCACTCCTCCACAGATTGCGATCGCAAGGCTGGATTCATCCCTTGCAAAATTGCTTCTTTAGTCGTGTCACTCCACGAATGCTGATCAAGCGACATCTGCGCGGTCGGAGCCTGACCCGATAATAAGTAATACAAAGTAGCCGCGAGACCATAGCGATCGATCGCAGTCTGACTCTCAGCGTCCCAGTTTAGAGTAAATGGATTGATTTGAGTGGGGGGTAGGCTGGGACTGGCTAGATCATGAGCAAATCCAAAGCCGACCAGAATAGCAAGGTTTGTCCCCTGACGCCGAATCAGCGATCGCGGTTGAATATTTCGGTGAATCAGTCCATTCCCATGCGCAACACTCACTGCTGAGCCAGCTTGCCGAATGTAATGAATTGCTTCGGCTTCTGCAAGCGCTCCATCCACAGAAACCAACGTTGCTAACGCTTGACCTGACACAAATTCCATCACCAGACAAGGAAGCTGGTCTTCTTCAAAGAAGTCTAAAACTCGAACGATGCTGGGATGCTGAGTTCTCGCCAACAGCCGGACTTCTTCAATAAATCTGGCTCTAAGCTGAGGAAAACTGCGAGTCACCTGCAAACTGGGATCTAGCGTCTTGATGACGACTCCCTGATTGAGCAGGGTCTGGGTCGCTAGGTAAGTTGCTCCAACACCTTCATCACCTAGCGCTTGGCTAAGCAGGTATTTCCCATTCTGAAGGGTTGCACCCGTTTGTAGTTTCATCTGACACTCCCCAGCAAGATCCCAATCATGCTACCTCTTTCAGAGCAAATTCCCAACTCTCAGGACTGATTCAAATCAGGACAAATTGCCAAGACAAATCCCAAATCCCATGCAATAAGGCGCTCTATCAAAGAGCGCCCATAACCAAAATTGCTTCAGATTGAGTTAGTTCGGATAGTTGAAAAATTAAAGGGAAAAAACAAAAAAGTTTAGCAACTGCGATCGCTAGGCTGGCTTGTCTTAGCTTAATGCTTTATGAAATGGCACTATTGAGACTCACTGTTTGACTTCGGACTGCACTCCAAGCCACATGGTGGGCTTTTGCCTCTTCCCCGTACCACTGAAGCGCAGAGTTAAACGCTACCCTATAGAAGTGTTGTGCAGTCTCAGAAAGTTGATCGCGAATACTTTCGGGCAATTCGTAATTACTTTGGTACGACATTCTAGCCGCCTCCAGTAAGTGAGATAATTTTCCAGTATTGCGGCTTAGGTCAGGAAATGCGCCTGTCCTACGGAATATCTTCAGAATTTAAAGGAGAGAACTTTGATTACGGGTACTTTGAGAACATCCAAATCAGAAGAAATTTTTGCAGCAGCTCAACAGTTAATGCCAGGGGGAGTCAGTTCCCCGGTGCGGGCATTTAAATCAGTCGGCGGACAGCCCATTGTCTTCGATCGCGTCAAAGGCGCATACGCTTGGGATGTAGACGGCAATCAGTACATCGACTACGTAGGCACTTGGGGTCCAGCGATCTGTGGGCACACTCATCCCGACGTGATTCGAGCCATTCAGGAGGCAGCGGAGAAAGGCACTAGTTTTGGTGCACCCTGCGCCTTAGAAAATGTGCTGGCTGAAATGGTGATTGATGCCGTTCCCAGCGTCGAGATGGTGCGCTTTGTCAATTCTGGAACTGAAGCGTGTATGGCAGTTCTACGCTTGATGCGCGCCTTTACCGGGCGGGAAAAAATGATCAAGTTTGAGGGCTGCTACCACGGACACGCAGACATGTTTTTGGTGAAAGCGGGTTCGGGTGTGGCAACGTTGGGGTTACCCGATTCTCCAGGCGTTCCCAAATCCACAACAGCAAACACGCTGACCGCTCCGTATAACGATTTGGATGCGGTGCGCCAGTTGTTTGAAGAGAATCCGGGGGAAATTGCAGGTCTGATTTTAGAACCTGTGGTGGGAAACGCTGGGTTTATTGTACCGGAAGCTGGATTTTTGGCAGGATTGCGGGAACTAACGCAAGAACACGGCGCGCTGCTGGTGTTTGACGAAGTGATGACGGGCTTCCGAATTTCTTACGGCGGGGCACAGGAGAAATTTGGGATTACGCCTGATCTTACGACGCTTGGCAAGGTGATCGGCGGCGGCTTGCCTGTTGGAGCGTATGGTGGACGCAAAGACATTATGGCAATGGTCGCTCCCGCAGGTCCAATGTACCAAGCAGGGACGCTATCAGGAAATCCGCTCGCTATGACTGCCGGAATTAAAACTCTAGAATTACTGCGCCGTCCTGGAAGCTATGAACACCTCGATCGCGTTACGTCCCGTCTGATTGCAGGATTGCTGGATGTGGCGAAAGAAACAGGGCATGCAGCGAGCGGCGGCTCAATTAGCGGCATGTTTGGGCTGTTTTTTGCCGAAGGTCCGGTGCATAACTACGAGGATGCGAAGAAGTCAGATCTCTCAAAGTTCAGCAAGTTTCATCGTGGCATGTTGGAGCAAGGCGTCTATCTTGCGCCGTCGCAGTTTGAGGCGGGCTTTACATCATTGGCTCATACCGATGAAGAGGTCGATCGCACGATCGAAGCGGCAAAAGCTGTGATGTCGAATCTCTGACTTTAAAATCTCTGAAGTAGAGAAAGGAGGGCAGGTTGACCTGCCCTCCTTTCTCTACTTAAAAATACAGGTGAAGAGTACTCTAATGAGTAATATCGAGAACATAAGAATTAGCTTATGATTAATCTGCAAAGGGGGACTGGCAACTCCCTTAAGATCTTCATTTACAGCGTTACAGCAACGAACTTAGAATAACTTGTGAAATGACACCCAAAAATCGGACAGGGAGCTAAGAGTAGTATCCTTGTTCAGT
>NZ_JCACKG010000302.1:0-2275 GCF_059505265.1 Myxacorys chilensis
TCTCGCCCACGATGTTCACCGCCTATTTTCCTTCTTCCAATGAACCAGCCCTGCCCACCTTTGGGAACGCTGGCATGATCCAGGCAACTGCCCGTTTGGGGTGTGTTTGCATCCAGCAACCCATTCTCCCCAGGCGATCCCGTTTCCAAGCTGGATATACCGTCCTGCTTATTTACCAGACTCTCTCAGCATTGCGGTTGGCACGAACACACCCGTACTGACAGAACCGTGGTTATTCTATTTGTCCTTCGGAAAGCGCCCAGGTACTTATCGTGAGCAGCAGCGCCAACCGTTGAAGCATCCAGCGGGTTTGACTGAAATCACTCGCGTTACGATCGTGCTGCCTGATGTCAACCCACTTTCGCCAGCACTGCAAGCGATCGCCGATCGCAATCTGATCCAACTTCAATCGGGAGAAACGTATCGACTCGAACTTGGGTTTGATGGCGAAACTCAAGGCAAGTGCGTTGAGTTTCAGCCTGAATTACCCCTGAAGTTTTACTGGTAAACCTGTCGCAAATTGAGGAAATGCAGTATGGATTTTTACAATCGACTCGCGCCGTTCTATCACATCATTTATGGCGATTGGGAAGCCGCGATCGCACAACAATCTGCTCAACTTTCGGCAATTGTTCGATCACAGTGGGGCAATCAGATCCAAACCATTCTAGATGTCTCCTGTGGCATTGGGACACAAGCGCTTGGGTTAGCGACTCAAGGCTATCAAGTGACGGCATCTGATCTCTCTGTGCAGGAAATCGATCGCGCTCGACGAGAAGCCCAACAGCGTCATTTAGACATCGATTTCTCGGTTTGTGATATGCGAACTGCGTACAGCCATCATCAATCTGAGTTCGATGTCGTTATTTCCTGCGATAACTCGATTCCTCACTTGCTGAATGATGCAGAAATTCTCATAGCACTGGAGCAAATGTATGCCTGCGCTCGTTTTGGTGGGGGTTGCTTACTCACGATTCGGGATTATGACAAAGAACCACGAGGAACCGGGATTGTGAAGCCTTACGGCATTCGTGAAGTTGAAGGTAAACGTTACTTAGTTTTCCAGGTGTGGGACTTTACAGGCGATGTTTACGATTTGTCGATGTACTTTGTTGAGGACGATCAACAGCGTGATCAGGCTGCGACAACAGTGATGCGATCGCGTTACTATGCGATCGCTCCCAATCATTTAATGACGCTAATGAAACAGGTTGGCTATCAGTCAGTCATCCGACTCGACGATCAGTTTTTTCAACCTGTGCTGGTTGGAACGAAATAACTTTGATCCCAAATTTCCTCAGCAAATTTGAAGCTTAGGTGCAGAAAGCACCCGTGTTCCGAAGAAGAAGCAACCGCCTCGCATTTTGGAGCAACATTCTCACGTTTGCTAGATCATCCTCCTACACATTGAAAGGGCTGGTACATTCTGGTACATTAATGTGAAACTCAAACAGTATTTGTGGCAGGTTGCAGCATTTCTCGTTGTCTTGATCATCTTCGCGTCACCTGCTTACTCTCGCCTATCCAATCAAACTCATACAGGCATTCAAATTTCGACGCTTAGCGCTCTGAATGCTGGAGTGTTTCAAGGAGCTACAACATTCGACAAGCTCAAAGCTTTCGGTAACTTTGGGTTGGGAACCTTGGAAGGATTAGATGGAGAAATGGTGCTTCTCGATGGTAAGTTCTATCAAATCAAAACGGATGGGATTGCTTACTCAGTTGCAGATCAAGCGACGACTCCTTTTGCAGTCGTGACTTTCTTTCAGCGTCCTCGATCGCTGCACTTGAAGGGGCAATTCACTTATCAACAATTGCAGCAACAAATTGATCAACAGCTACCCACAACAAATACACCTTATGCCATTCGAGTGCAGGGAGCTTTTCCTGCTTTGAAAGTGAGAAGTGTTCCTAAACAATCACCACCGTATCGTTCATTAAACGAGGTCGTGAGCCAGCAACAGAAAATTTTCGAGATGCAAAATGTGCAGGGTACATTAGTGGGATTTCGCCTGCCGCAGTACTTCAAAGGGCTGAATGTAGCAGGGTATCATTTTCATTTCATGACCCGCGATCGCAAAACAGGAGGACATTTGCTAGAGGGAACATTTCTGAACCCGATGGTTGATGTGGAGATAGTGCAGAACTGGCAGATCACATTACCCAAAAATTCTGCTTTTGAGCAAGCAGCATTAGAATAGTGAGTTCCCATCCTGACAAAGGTCGTGTTCTAGACGTGTGGAGCGATAGCTAAATGGGTAATCCAAATTCGTAC
>NZ_JCACKG010000303.1:0-35161 GCF_059505265.1 Myxacorys chilensis
GTTCGCCAATCAGTTGGACAAGGTTTTTCCCCTACTACAATGAAACAGCCCTGCCGGCATCATCCTCATTTGATAGAACTGCGATCGCTCAATCAATTTTGTGCCTGATCTAGCCCTGAAAATTTAGTCCAACTTTAGTCCATTCCCTCAAGCCTTGAAATATTTCTGCTGAATTTCCCTGCTAGAAAAGCTTTTTATTGATTATATATTTTTTGAACTTCTGCCTGACCCGCAGAAGTCCAGAGGAGTGAGATACCGCCAGAACACTACCATAAATAATCGCCATGATTATTAGATCTGTTGGGAAACAAGGGATAATAACCAGCAGTGCGCGATGTTCTACCCATGCTGAATCTAGACTGCATTTTCAACCAGGATCGCCTACTACGCGCAATGACAGGTCTAAACTGCAAAGCGTTTGAGGCACTCCTGCTCGATTTTGCACAAGCTTATGAGCAAAGTCGAGTTAGAAAGAGCCCAAACATGGTATCGACACCTAGAATTAAATGAGTTCCTGAAATTCTTGTAACACCGTTAAGCCTGCTAAAAAACTGCGCTCTTCACTAATGTGCGGGAACTTAAGTTGAGAATCAGGAATTCCTTTTTGCAGTTGGCGCTGACGGAGCATGGCAAAGCTACCAGGCGCGAGAATTCGGAGGCGAGGAGGTGGAATATGATCTGGACGCTTCAAGGCGTAGGACATGTTTGCTGCTCGAAGCCGACGCTCGAAGCTACACAGAAAGGCTTGGGGATCGTCGAGAGTTTGACCTGAAGCCAGTTCGATGTTCACCAAATAGTGGGCAGGAGATTCGTGTTCGGATAGCGTAATGCAGAAATCCTCCAAAATAATCCCAACCTCGCGTTGCAAGCCCTGCATAACTTGAGTGGCGTGAAATTCTGTAGTTTTTTCAGACGTAGATGACAGCAATCCGCCCGCGCGATAGCGAAAGACAATCAGCGGCGCTTGATGATAAAAACCTACCACTTCCACCACATCCCCAATATCGTATCGATAAAAGCCGCTGTAGTTTGTCATCAAAATTCGGTAGTGCTTTCCCACTTTGACTTCGGGAGCAAGTAAAGTTTTCGGATGGTCTGATTCCCATTGATCTTGGGGGACAAACTCAAAAAAACCGCTCTCAATTGCAACAATGCTTCCATCGACATTCACATCGGGATAGACGCTCATGTTGCCTTCTGCCGAAGCATAAACGGCTCCGAACACCGGAATGTCATCAAAATACTCAGGAAATCGTTCAAAGTAAAAATCTGAGGTGCCGCCGCGGGCGGTGACGATCGCAGATAGCCCTTCCCAAGCGTGTTTAGGCGTGAGCCGTCCCTGCACTTGCAGTACTCGCTTCAACTCATTTGCGCGACGGGGAGACGGGAACCATTGCTGCTCTAAAGTCACTCGCAATTCTGGTTCTAGCGGTAACCAACTTGCAATCGTGCCCGTCTCCAAGTCATGAATCAAATTTTCAGCATATTGCTCTAGATAGGCGCAGATGCGAAGAATCAGCATCGGGTAGTTGGCGGCGATCGCGCGAGTTGAAGCAGAGCGCAAAGCAAACAGTAAACACACGTAATGACGAGCTAAACTGTCTCCGATCAGCGTTGTTTGTGGTGGATGAGCAAAAATTTGGCTGAACAGAAATGGATTCATCCGAAACACGCCTGCCGCCGCCGAACCATAATCAATTCCCCCGCTTGTGCGCCCAAATAGCCGTGCGGGATTGGTGATCAAGGTTTTGCCAAACTGATTTCCTCGCGATCCTGGGGACTTGGTTTTGTCAACCCTTTCGGAGCTTTGCGAAGCGAATCGCAGCGCATCATTCAGAAAGCCAATGCTGGTGAGGTTTGATCGACGCAGCGAATTTTGAAATCGAACTGTCACCGGAATCATTTTCTTCGTGCCCGTTGAACCACTGGTCAGACTGAAATAAGCCACCGGATCAGCCGTCAGAATATTTGGTTCGCCCCTCATCATGCGCTCGATATATGGCTCATAGCTGCTGTAAGGCAGCACGGGAACCTGTTCCTGAAATTGAGTGATCGCTTTAATGTCGCTTAACCCGTATTTTTGACCATATTCAGTCCTTTGATGCCGGTTTAAAACAGAGCGTAAGAACTGCTCTTGGACAGCTAACGTTCGACGAGTTTGACGCACAAAATTGGCTTTGGTTGCTTTAGCAATGGTCACTAAAACAGGTAATAAATTTGTCATTTCGAGCTTGCCACTCCAATTCGTTTATCTTTTGCGCTTCAACAACCAAACCATCACGATCGCAATTAGAACCGCGACGCCGATGCGAACAAAACTTCCATAATGGTTAACAACCTGATATTGAGCACCTAGTAAGTATCCTGCATAGGCAAGGATTCCTTGCCATGCGCTCGCACTCGCCACAAGACACAGCAGAAACAATCCTAAATTCATCTGGCTCATGCCAGCAGGCAATGCGATCAGCGTCCGAATGATGGGAATAAATTGGCTCAAGAGGACTGCTTGACTACCAGCCTGGTCGAACCATTGCTTTGCTCGCTGAATATCGCGGGTTGATAGCTTGAGCCATCGATGCTGTCTAGCCCATGCTGTGAGACGCTCTTCACCAACATATCTGCCTGCCCAATACCACGGAATCGATCCAGCGATTCTGCCCATCACACCCGCGATCACGACTCCTACAAGATTGAGCTTGCCCTGGGCCGTAATGAATCCAGCCATCGGCAACACTAACTCTTGTGGAATCGGAAACAAAAAGACGAGTAGAAAAACGCCCAGATAGCCCAAGGCGACTACAAGGTCACTGGGTTGTGCTAGCATTCCGTTCGGTCAGGTTGTACAGCCATTTAGAATACCTCTGCCGGCTTTTCTAACATTTTCGCGTGAATAAATGTGGATTTGTTGCATTGAATTACGGACTCTACTGCATAGCGTGCTTAATGAATGTAATTCCAACATCGTCCCCTAGTAATATGCAGCAGAACGATGACCAGACAATCTATGCAATCGTCTTGTACAGCGTCCAGTCAAATAGGACCTTCTCAACCTGAAGTGGAAAAACCTGCTCAACAATTTGCGCTTGGTGATTGAACCGTAGATTGTCTTCGATCGTCTCAAGCAGTGGTTCAAAGTGATTGAGATTCTATCTTTGGCACAAGGATTTGCTGTATTGAATGAGCAAATGCAATGGTTCTACTGTGCAGTCATTCATGATCTATTGCTGCGTCGCATTCTGTTTGACTTTGCCTATAGAACCCATTTGAGATCTTTTAGAATAGGAATTAGGAACGCAAACTCGCCTAATTTAGATGCTATGCCCCATTCCAGCGACCTCACCGATGAGGAATGGGACCTCTTTGAACCCCTGTTGCTTGAAATCTTACCCAAGAAGAAACAAACCCGTCCATCGAATTGGACAAAACGAGACATCGTCAACGGTGTCCTCTATCAACTCAAAAATGGGTGTAACTGGTGTGACCTACCCAAAGACTTGCCCCCTTATTCAACTGTCTATTGGCACTACAAGCAGTGGCGAGGTGCAGGTGTGTTTGAACAGTTGATCAAAGTGTTACATGAACAGGTCAGGGAGCAGGTGAAAAAAGACCGAAATGGACAACCTTAATCATGATTGATTCACAAGCGGTGAAGAACACCTGCAATGCGAGTGTGGATTCAAAAGGGTATTGTTTTTACAAGGTAACCATGGGATAAAGCGGCACCTTGCCATTGATACGCTTGGCTTCCCCTTTTTCACCCACTGCACCGCTGCTAATAGCTCTGATGATGTGGGATTAGTTGAGATGTTAACGCTCAATATCGACTATTTCCAGACAAAGCCAGTCAATATCTCTAAAATTACGATCTTGCTCGACCACAGCTATCACATTGACGATTTGACCCATGAGCTAGAGCAGGTTTATTCCCAGATCATGACAAAAATCAAATTTGAGTTGTTAACTAAGCCCTCGAAACAACAAAAGGCAGAGCAAGGAAAATCTGGATTTGTTCCAGCCATTGCAAGATGGCTCATTGAGCGTTCCAATGCTTGGATGGAGCGCTGTAAGATTCTGGTGAAGAACTTTGAGAGAACTCTAGCCAACGCCACAACCAAACTCAACCTTTGCTTCATTCAGCTCATACGGCTTGCAGCCTCTCCTTAAGCTCTCAAATGGGTTCTATACGCCGTCATCCTGTAGAACGGTGCGTCCAGTGAAATAAAGTTGCCACGAGTGGCTTTGCTAAGCTTCAAAGGAACGCTCTAAACAACCTCAGCGGCATTGAAGTTGTTGACGTTAAAACTGCCTTTGTTTCCGTTACCGCGTTGCAGCCTTCTGCGATCGCGCAGGTCAATTCTTCCGCAAAAGGCCGCTTTGTCCAGTTCCCTAACAGGTGGTGATGACCCCTAGGATGGCTCCGTTGCCTGCGGATCAACTTTTGCTACCAAGTCGGATCGAAAAACAGATTAATCGTTAACTCCTCACGCCCGCATGGCACAGCCGAAATACAGCTACACACCGATTCCTCACCATCGATCTCGACTTCACACGCATGACAAGACCCCATCAAACAGCCCGTGGGAATTGAAATGCCTGCCCGATCTGCAACTTGAAGCAACGGTTCTCCCACTTCGGCAGTGGTTACGACATCGTCGGGCAAAAATCGAATGCGAATGCTCATGATGCAATTCTAAAGAATATCTAAACGCAACGGGTTGACCCGCCGCTTTAAGTTTAGTGTGTAAGACAAGGACAAACGGGTACGTTGCACCGAAAGGGTTAGGGATAAGAGCGCATTCAGGATTGCTGGTGCGCTTGTTTTTTTTTGCGAATGGGGTTACTGAGGCATCACGGCTTTGAGATCAAGGTGAGGCGCGATCGCATCTGCTAACTGGTCTAGCATCAGTTCTCGCTGTTCACGGTAATTGGCAACGCCTGTCGGTAGCGATCGTAAACCGCGCTGTTGACGTAAGCGGTTAAGCCATGCCCGCCGCCACGGACCATTATCAAAAATGCCGTGCAGGTAAGTGCCCCAAACCGAATGTGATTCGTCTACAACCCCTAAATTTGCATCGTCAAACAGGGCTTGGATGCCACCCCCGTCTTCTTCAAGCAATCGCGTCCGTCCTTGATGAATTTCGTATCCGGCGACGGGCAACCCTTCTTGAGGAAAGTGAGAGGTAACGCTGCGCTGACGAGCCACTTTCTGCCCCGCAATTACGGTTTTGAGCGGCAATAGACCTAACCCGCGATAGCGCCCTTCGTGCCCTTCAATGCCTTCCGGGTCAGCAAGAATTTTACCCAGCATTTGATAGCCGCCGCAGATGCCGAGTACCGTTCCCCCTGCCGCCACATAGTTCTGAATTTCTTCTGCCATCCCTGTCTTGTGCAAGAGGATCAGATCGGCGATCGTAGTCTTCGATCCTGGCAAAATCACCGCATCCGGATGTCCCAACGATTGCTTCGGGTGGAGATATTTTACGTTCACAGACGATTCTGCTTCAAGCGGATCGAAATCAGTAAAGTTTGAAATGCGCGGCAATCGCACGACTCCAATCGTTAAGTCTCCCTTCGCGTTGATGCCGCGATCGAGCAAGCTGAGCGAATCTTCGGCGGGAAACGATTGATCAAGCCAGGGAATCACGCCAATCACCGGAATTCCAGTGCGCTTTTCGACCCACTCGATTCCCGATTGCAACAGCGATCGCTGTCCCCGGAATTTATTGATGACGATGCCTTTGATCAGCGATCGCTCATCCGGGTCGAGTAACTCTAGCGTTCCGACAATGTGGGCAAACACGCCACCCCGCTCGATATCGGCTACCAAGATGGTCGGGGCATTGAGATACTTCGCCACCCGCATATTAGTCAAGTCGCGGTGCTTCAAATTAATCTCCGCAGGACTACCCGCCCCTTCACAAACCACCACGTCAAATTCTTCGCTCAGTCGCCGCAGCGAGTCCTCGATCGCTTGCCAGCCCGCATCAAAGAACTGCTCATAATATTCGGCGGCTCCGCACCGACCGACGACCCGACCTTTCAAGATCACCTGTGAGGTCATATCCCCTTGAGGCTTCAGCAAAATTGGGTTCATCTCCACCCAAGGCGGAATTCCGGCTGCCCATGCCTGCACCGCTTGTGCGTAGCCAATCTCACCACCATTGGCGGTGACATAAGAATTCAGCGCCATATTCTGCCCCTTAAACGGAGCGACGCGAAATCCTTTCCGTGCCAAGATGCGACACAATGCGGCGGTGATTAGGGATTTTCCAGCGTGGGATGTTGTTCCCACGACCATGATGGCTTTCATTTAGAGAGACCTCCGGGGCAAGCTGAGAACAAGGGACGATGCGGACGCAAGAAGGGGTAGGGCATGAGGGATGAGGGATGAGGGATGAAAGGTTAAATGAGGATGAGATTTCAGCAGCGAATTGTCATTAACCAAAAAACACATATTCATCCTTCATCCCTCATCCCTCATCCCTTCCACTAAAACGGTAACCTGACCCAACGACTGAATGCATTGTAAAAGCGATCGCTTAAGCTAGGCCGATCTACTCTGCCTTTGGTTTGCCAAGTCTGAACGAGTTGACGACCGAGCGGGGTCAGACGGAAACTGTCGGTTAGTCCTTGTCCGTCTACTTCGCGTCGCAGCAGACCGACCTGAATTAGCCATAGGAGTTCGGATTCGGCGGCAAGTTCGAGCAGGGGGCGGCGGGTGTACTGATGCTGAACGCCAGATGTGCCCGCGATCGCACCTAAAGCGACGCTTTGGGCAATCATCGCCGCATAGAGTTTGAGCCGAAACGGAGCGCAACGAACCGCGCGGGCGGCTCTATCGATTGTGCGCTGAGTGTAATAAATGGGTGTAGGAGACGTTGTAGAAGTCATTGAGAACAAACTGCTGGAGAAGTGAAAATCCTAACTAGAGTTGAAAATCTTAACTAACAGTATTCTAAAAATGTTTTACTCCATCAATTGACAGAATCGGCAAAACCATTCTCTCGTTGTCATTAAATTTAGTACGCTGGTAGTATTTTCTACAGTAACAAAAGAACTGGGTTGTGAAATTCAAAATCATTAAGAAATCATGATTTGCGAGTCCGGCAGCGGAACTCTATTTACTCCGTTGCCAAAATAACTCTTAGATAGATCCCCATTCCAGTTAATACGGTTGAGATGCGCCGCAGGATTCCTAGTAAGCCAAAGATTGAGTGGATCTGTTTTTAGCGACTCTACAACTTCAGCAGGAACCACCATTAATTTCAATTCGTTGAATCGACTGACTCACAAGTTAGAAGACTACACTAGAAGCGGACTTGCGGATACACTCGCGCTGCCAAATCAGTGAACTAAAGAGCATAAGGACAACAGAGGATGGCGCTACAGAAATTTCAGCATTTCATGCTGAAGGAGATTTATGAGCAACCAGAGGTGATTCGTCACTCCCTCAGCGATCCTACTGAAGCGTTTCAGGTGTTGCCAACATTAGATCAGGTTGAAGAGATTCAAATTCTCGCCTGTGGAACCAGTTTTCATGCTGGGCTAATTGGGCAATTTTTATTAGAACAAGTCGCGGGAATTCCAACGCGAGTGCGATCGGCGTCAGAATTTCTTGCTGCTCCATTCCCCCGGTTCCGAAACACTTTAGTTGTGGTAGTTAGCCAATCGGGAGAAACAGCCGATGTCTTAGCGGCAATGCAGGTTGTAAAACAATCTTCTCCGGGTGGGGCTTTCAACATTCTCGCGATCACTAACAATTCCCAAAGCTCCATCGCTACCGAAGCCGATTATGAGATTTCTGTTGCGGCTGGCATTGAAACAAGTGTTGCTGCCACTAAGACCTTCACAGCACAGTTAGCGCTGTTCTACGGCTTAGCATTTTTCTACGCCCGACAAGGACAGCGTTTGAGTAACGAACAGTTAAAAGGGTGGAACGCTCAGTTGGATGCTCTACCCGCACAGGTGGAGAAGGTACTGCAACAAGAAGCTACAATCACTGCGATCGCAGCTTCTCTAAAAGACACGAAAACTCTCATGCTGTTAGGTACAGGAATTAATTATCCGATCGCGCTAGAAGGCGCACTGAAACTGAAAGAAACCACCTATACCCATGCAGAAGGCTATGCAGCAGGGGAATTTCTTCACGGGCCGATTGCCCTGTTAGATCAAACCATTCCTACGATCGCGATCTGTCCTTCTCAGCGCTCTAGATCAGCCAGTGCAGAGCGCATGCTTAAAGTGGCTCAAAAAATCAGCAGTAACGGCAGTGATGTAATTCTGCTGGGCGGGTCTGATGCTGCGATCGTGCTTCCGCCCTGTGAGGAGTTATTGTCTCCATTTCTGAACATCGTCCCGCTGCAACTCTTGGCCTATCACCTTGCGATCTCCCGCAATATTGATGTCGATCATCCGAGAAATATCACAAAATCCCTCAAATCTTCCTAAAGCCTCTGTTGTTCTAGAACAATTTGCTTTAGGATTTGGAGGAATAAATTGCTATGAGAGTTTGTCTCTAAAATGACCTCTTCTCCAGATCCACGCCGCGACGACCCACTTCCACCCAGTTCAGAGCGCCGCAGGCTGACGGCGGATGAGCTAATTGCTATGTTTGTCGCGTTCCTCAGCATTGGCAGCATTGGCGCTTGGGCAGCTAGTCAGCCTGATCAAGGGTTCGACATGGGAGCATTGACAGGGGTACTGCCAGCCCCGGCTCCACTTTTACCGAATTCAGGAGTGACAACGGCTCCAACGACAGGAAATGGCGCAGCGATCGCACCGCAAGGCTTCTCAAGCGCTGCTCCCTACTCATCAGGCGGTACTCTGTTTGATCCCGCTCTTCAAGCTGACCCGCGAACGAACACTCAGTTTCCAGCCGTTGTAGTCGTGCCCTCGGGAGCGCCTTCGCCGTCTATTGCCGCCTCTCCTCTACCGACACTGACCCCCGCTCCTACGGTTTCACCCTCCTCTCCTGTTCCCAATGCCACGTCTCCAACGGGCTTCTCAGATGTGCCTGCGGACTTCTGGGCGTCGGCTTACATTGCGGAATTAGCCCGCCGCGATATCATCAACGGCTTCACAAACGGCACATTTCAGCCCAATAAACCAATTACTCGCGCTGAATTTGCGGGAATTGTAAGTAGGGCGTTTGAGAAACCAAAAAACCAGGAACTCCTGCCGTTCCGAGACTTGGAACCAAATTATTGGGCAAAGGGCGCAATCGATGAATCGGTGCAAACGGGATTTCTAAATGGCTATCCTGGCGGTGTCTTTCAACCCAATCAAGAAATTCCGATTCTTCAGCTTCAAACAGCACTAGCAACAGGCTTGAAGTTGCAGCCTCCGTCCCAACCTAGCCAGGTTCTATCTCGATTTCAAGATGCCGGAGAGGTTCCAAAATGGGCACAAGGTAAAGTTGCCGCTGCTGTTGAATCTGGTATTGTAACCAACTATCCATCGCCCAATAGGGTTGAGCCGAATCGGAATGCGACGCGGGCAGATGCTGCTGCTTTGGTGTATCAGGCGATGGTGAAAGATGGTCGAATTACGCCTAGTGCCCAGTAGTAGTAATTGCTCCTAGTGCTGCGTCAGAGGGATGCCTACGGCAACGCTTTGCGAAGAGGGATGAAGCAGTTCGACTTGGTTTTTCATGCTTCATCTCTCTTCCTTCGCTTGACAAAACCCTACGTCGCCTCACCTCGGGCGATACTGACGAGCAGTGGGACTAAACTCGCGATTGGAAGACTGTCCTGGATCATAGCCTTCATTTCGCACGCGTCGCCGCAGATCGCCCAAATCAGGAGAAGCCTTCACCGCATCATCAGGGCTAATTCTACCCAGTAAAATTAATTCGCACAGTGCTTGGTTCATCACCTGCATCCCTTCACTGGTACTTGTTGCCATGAGTTGAAAGGCATCCGTGTCATTGCCCTTGAGCAAATAATCTTGAATTGCAGGCGTGTTAATCAGAATCTCGTGAACAGCGATTCGACGTCCATCGGTGGTGGGAAGCAGTTGCTGTGAAATTACAGAGACAAGCGATTCCAAAATCTGAAGCCGCATTGCGCTCTGTTCGTCAGGGTTGTAGATATTAAGCAGACGATTGATCGTGCTGATGGCGTTCTTGGTGTGCAGTGTTCCCAACACCAAATGTCCCGTTTGAGCTGCTTGAAGCGCAATATCGACAGTGACGCGATCGCGCATTTCTCCAATCAAAATCACGTCCGGGTCTTCCCGCAAAACGGCTCGTAGCGCTTGATGGAATTGGTGAGTGTGCAGTCCGACTTCTCGCTGGCTAATCAAGCACTGGTTGGACGGATGGACATACTCTATCGGATCTTCAATCGTGACAATATGGCGATGCTGAGACTCGTTGAGTTCTCGAATCATTGCCGCGATCGAGGTGGATTTACCAGAACCCGTCGGACCTGTCACCAGAATTAATCCTTGCTCATGGTTAATCAGGTATTTCAGCACTGAGGGCAAGCCGAGATTGTCAATTGACGGAACCTCTAGAGAGATTAAGCGCAGCACCATCGCGCCTCCGGTCAAACTCTCAAAACAGTTGATCCGACACCGTAGAAACCCCGGATAGTAGATCGCGGTGTCTAGCTCTTTCTCTTGGGCAAATCGGTCGCGTTGTTCAGGGGTGAGGGTTTCGGCGAGATACTGATGAAAGTGTTCTTGCGTGACGATCGCAAGGTCACTCATCTGCACCATTTGACCCCGAATCCGAAATCGAGGCACTTCACCAACGCGAAGATGAATGTCCGAAGCATGTCGGGTATGGGCATCTTTTACTAGTTGCTCAATGGAGGAAACGGTGTTAGCGGTAGCTTGTCTAACTCGCATTCCGCCAAAATTTGGCGGTGGCGGAGTCAGGCTAGCTCTAGACGAGCGATGAGAAGCGCCTTGATTGAGGTTCTGCTGAGCAGGGCCATCAGGATTACTGTTTGTCATAGTCACTAGGGTCGGATTTAGTTACATGAACTCTTGATCAAATCAGTGACATCTGGGGGCACAGAATGTGAGGCAATAGAAATGAGGCTATAAGTGTATTCGCTGATTTAAGTTTAATTTATAGCTGTGTTCAAAATTCTAACCAGTATAATCACAGAGATTCTAGGTGTTTACAAACTTTTCTATTTCCTCAAACATAGGGAAATTGGAGAGCGGGATTAAAGAAGAACTGATTTTCCTTCTAAAAGCGCTGTGTAGTCTATGTTTCTCTAAATCGTTCCAAGTCTTACTCGCGCCAAACGGGACTGATCAATCGCCTCCCGCTTTGCAAAGCCTTCATATTTTGATCTCATATTCGTTATGAACACTCGCATTCTGCCGTGGCTAGAAACTCGCTGGGTCGCTCCGTCATTTAGTGGCTTAGTGTTGAGCGGATTGGCCCTCTTTTTTTTCTTAGCGGCTACCAATACGATGGCAGGATGGCTTTACGTCATTAGCGGCGTTCTAGTCTCCCTGCTGACGATCGCCGCTCTGCTTTCCCGACAAACACTCACCCAGCTTCAGCTTTCCCGACGTCCGATTCTGCCAATCAGCGCAGGGGACAGGCTCACGGTAGAACTACTCATTCAGAATTCGACCTCAAAGCGCAAAGAACTGCTGCAAGTGGAAGACTTGATTCCGTCGGTTCTGGGTGAACCCGTTCGCCGAGTCGTAGAAACGTTGGCTGCCCACGGAACGCACTACTGGGTGTATGAGCAGCCCGCTGCCAGACGCGGAATCTACCGATGGCACAGCGTACGGGTCAAAACAGCCGCACCCTTGGGGCTATTTTGGTGTCGGCAGGAGTTTGATGTCAGCGCGATCGCAACCGTCTATCCGACCGTTCTCCCCCTATCGCGTTGCCCTTTGATCGATGAACTTGGACAAGACACCAGCCTTCTGAATGACCATCGGCGAACGCAAGCCGCCACCGAGGGCTTGACGCGATCGCTACGACCCTATCGCTGGGGCGACTCAACTCGTTTAATTCATTGGCGCACCAGTGCCCGTTACGGAGAACTGCGAGTTCGAGAATTAGAGACGCTCACCAGCGGACAAGAGATGATCATTTGCCTCGATAGCACGACCAGTTGGGACTCTGAAGCGTTCGAGCAAGCTGTGGTTGCCGCCGCCTCTCTTTATTTCTATGCGATTCGCCAAACGATCAATATTCGCGTCTGGACGGCGGGGAGCGGTGTTATTGCTGGAAACCAAGCTGTCTTGGAAACCCTAGCGGCAATTACACCCGCAGAAGAGACTCAAATCGAGCGTCTGCCCATGACACCTCTCATTTGGCTGACCCAAAATCCCCTCAGTCTCCACAGCTTACCGAACGGAAGTCGCTGGATCTTATGGAATGACCAACCGAAGCAGCTCATTCCTCTGCCTGGACTGGTGATCCAGCCAGAGCAGCCCACCGGAGCGTGGCGAAACCAATCGCTTCAACGTCAGCTACAAAATGATTCAACGTCCTCCTAGGGTGCAGTGGAGAAACGCAGCAGACACCTTTAGAGTGGAGATGTTTCATAAGATGTAAGCCACTATAGGTTTAAGCAACCGTGATCGAAGCCCTACCAACTGAGTTTTGGCTTGGAGTCGAGCAATTCAATCAAGGCGACTTCTATGCCTGCCACGATACCCTAGAAGCAATCTGGATCGAGGCTCCTACGTTTGAGAAGAAATTCTACCAAGGCATCTTACAAGTGTCGGTTGCGCTCTACCACTTGGGCAACCGCAACTGGCGTGGTGCAGTTATTTTATTGGGTGAAGGACTAAATCGGCTACGAGACTACCAGCCAGACTATGGTGGAATTGATGTTCAGAAATTTAGCGCAGATGCCGCTGATCTTCTATCAGAACTGCAAACCTTGGGCGCGGAAAATGTCGATCGCATCGTTCTAAATCAAGCTTCTGATCAAGCAACGCCTTCTGAGCCTATTTTTCTTCGTCCCCCAATTCTCCAAAAATCCAAACCCGCTCTAGAAGAGAGCAGTGATTAGTTGCACTCGGCAGTCTTTCCAATTCTGACGCTTTGAGCGGGTCATCGGCGATCGCAGCAATCGTTATACTTTCGGTAATCATTCTCCTTCTCTTCAGGGTTTGTAGCACTTGGAGAGTTTTTATTGGTTGTGCTGTCACCGCATTGGCATTTTAGGTCAATGTCTTTAGTTCCTATCACACTCAGCATTGTAACAATTTCGACCGGACTGTTCACGGAACCGTTGCTAACCATGTTGTTTATCTCTCAGCCATTGCTGAATCAATTAACTGCAACAGAGTATGCTGATCTGATACAAAGATTCCTCACTGTAGAATATCTCAAATTTTTACTTCGTGAAATTGATGAGGCCCTAGATTCTCTTAAAATTATGTTGTCTGGCTTTATGTCTCTACGAATCCATTCGTTTGAGGGGCAGTATTCAACGGCATCGGTACGCTGGAGTAGCACTGTAGAGCATCCTTGTCTATGCATTCATTCGGCTGTGTTCAAACTACAAGACATTGTGAAGGATTGTGTTGCCAAGATTAGAATTTCGTGCAAACCTACGTAGTAACGCTCCAGGTTATTGACGAAAGGACTAGTCATTTTGTTAACAGAGCTTTATTGAGAAGACGATTCCAATATTTAACTTTGCTTATTTTGACTGGTCAGGTTCATCTAATTCCTCTAGACGTAGAGCATTTCCTATGACGCTTCTTTTTGACAGCATCTCCTCCAAGACATCCAATTCTTCTGGTTTACACGCAACCACCGCTGCAACTAGCTTGGCGGCGGAAAATCCAGCACAACCTTTCTCCAGAGACTTTTTCTACCAAGCTTTTGATCTCTCAAAGAGCGAAGAGACCATTGCAGACTATTTTCATCATGCTCTGCAACACCCAACAGTGCTGTACTTATTTTTCCAACGCTATACCCACTTCAACGCCTATACCTCATCGGTCATTTCTCGGCTTGCCAGCTCGATCGCCATGTCACGCTATTTGTTCACCGATCCAGAAGTTCCGGTTATTGAAGAGGCGGATCGGGGATTTAATGTCGCAATGAAGGTGATGATTGCAGCTGCAGATGAAGGATCAAATGATGGTGCATCTCACCGTGCTCTTGCTCAACTTTTGCTTAAAACGATAGGGGACTACGCAGGCTTATCGGTGTTAGAACGCAATCAATTTGCGAAAATTCCAGACTGGTTGAACGAGATCTCAATGTCAGTCATGGACGGCTACCAAGGGCAACCAGGTAATGTAGCGGCATTGATCCGCGCACTGGGATTTCATTCAGCTTCAGAACTTTTAGGGGATATAGAGTATGCGTTAGTTGATAAGGTCTTCCGCCACGACAATCAAGGTAGTGAATTTGATTGCTATCTTCGTAACTCCTCAGCGGTTGAAATTTGTGGGCATCGCTATCATCCCTGGTGTTATGTTCTAGTTCATAGCCGATATGAAGGATCAGGTGTTGAAGCATCACATTTCGAGTGTGTTGTAGAGGCTCTTAATCTAGTGGTTCAATATCGACCAGAGCCAGTTGAACAAATTGTGCAGTGGGTTTTGGAAGGGTTTGAATCGTTCATGGCATTGGAGCAAGATCTATTCAAGCAGATTCATCAGGAGTGTCAGGCCTGGCTTGATGCCCATTGTCCTTAAACTTCTGTCCCCAGCAGTTAAAACCTCGCTTCGGTGAGATTTAGCTTGGCCCAGAGACAACAGGACAAGGGAACAACGTTCTCTTGTCCTACTTTTAAGAGAAACCCAAATGTAGTGTAAGGACAGAAGAATCAATCGTGTTTAACTGGCAACCTAATGTAGGGATAGCAGCCGGAATTCTTTCGTTAGCGAGCTATATTCCATACATCATTTCAATTTGCCGAGGAAAAACCCACCCAAATCGAGCAACCTGGTGGATTTGGACCACGATCGGAATAATTCTTACGACCAGCTACTCTGCGGCGGGAGCTACTCATACCCTCTGGGTTCCACTTTCTCAACTGGTTAGCCAAATCATCATTGCGCTCCTGTCGCTTAGATATGGTGAAGGCGGTTGGCATCGTCTTGACCGAATGTGCCTTGCTGGTGTAGCCCTGAGCCTGCTGCTATGGTGGAGATCGGGGTCACCGCTAGTGGCGTTGCTCATCAATATTGGAATGGACGGGCTGGGTGCGTTACCAACACTAAGTAAGCTTTATCATGACCCTGATTCAGAAGATGCCCTGTCCTGGTTTATGTTTTTGGGAGCAAACACTCTAAACCTGTTTGCGATCGAACGGTTCTCAATAGAACTCGCGATCTATCCCCTTTATTTGTTTTGTTTGAGTTTAGGAATTGCTGCCCTGCTGACGCGTTCTGGGCGCTCACTTCGATCATTGCAAATCAACTCTGCAAACAGAAGGACAGTTAGTCGATTTTTTAGGCAAATTAGAGGTCGATGGGATTAGGCAAGCGCTTTATTCAGAAGGACCATTGTTGGCGGTGGGTAGCATCTGGGCATTTTTAATACACAGATTCAGATTAATTTAGTTGAAGATGAACTAGTGAGTTTTCTCATTTTTCTTTTTCTTCCGCACTCCTGCCTAAATCATGCCGCGTTCTGAAAATCCCCGAAGCGTTCCACTCCAGTTACTGTTAGTTGTTCCGTTTGTCCTGCAAATCTTCACCGTCATTGGTTTAGTCAGCTACCTTTCATTCCAGAATGGGCAAAAGTCTGTTAGTAGCCTAGCGGATCGATTACGGCAGGAGGT
Organism: Myxacorys chilensis; assembly: GCF_059505265.1. Lineage (NCBI taxonomy): Bacteria > Bacillati > Cyanobacteriota > Cyanophyceae > Leptolyngbyales > Leptolyngbyaceae > Myxacorys > Myxacorys chilensis. Next base: position 15,735 of record NZ_JCACKG010000303.1, read on the forward strand.
CAGCGCTCGCATTGCTCAGCATCTGACTGGTTACATGGAAATTCCTAAACAGCTGACAAGCCTAAATGCCAATGCCATCAAAACAGGAATCGTGAATTCTGAGAACCCCGAAGCGTTGGAGCAGTTCTTCTGGGGACAGGTAAACTCATTCAACGCTGGCTTTGTATTGTATGGCTCTGGCTCCGGTAATTTTGAATCTGCTGGCTTTGTGTATGACGATCGCGCCACAATTGGGTACGTCAACCCAGCAAAACACGGCAATTCTAATCTCTACATTTGGGAAGCCGATCGGCTGGGAAGGCGCACAACAAAGCTAGTTGGCGATTTCGGTGCTTACCCATTTCAGCAAGAAGATTGGTATCGCGCTGCTATTCAGCAGAAGCGGCTTACCTGGACGTCGGTGTATAACTGGCAGGCGGCGCCATTTTCCCTTGCAATCTCAGCTAGTCTTCCCATTTACGATGCCAATCAACAGTTAAAAGGAGTGGTTGCTAGCGAGCAACGCCTTTCTCAAATTAGCGATTTTCTTCGTCAACTGACCGTCAGTCCCTCTGGTAAGACGTTTATCATCGAACGCACTGGGTTGATGATTGGTAGTTCGGTTCCTGAACAGCCTTTCAAAATCGTCGATGGCGAACCACAACGCTTGAAAGCATCTGACAGTAAAGACCTGCTGATTCGAGCAACCGCTCAACACTTAAACAATCGCTTTGGTAATCTCAATCAAATTCAGCACTCTCAGCAGTTGGATTTTTCGCTCGACCATCAGCCGCAGTTTGTTCAAGTCACTCCCTGGAAAGACGATTTGGGCATTGACTGGCTGGTCGTCGTCGTCGTTCCCGAATCTGACTTCATGGCGCAGATCTATGCAAACACTCGTACAACTATCTGGCTCTGTCTGCTGGCATTGGCACTAGCGATCGTTCTAGCATTTCATACCTCGCGTTGGATTACTTACCCCATTCTGCGCTTGAGCCAAGCATCGCAGGCAATTTCAGATGGGGATTTGAATCAGCAGGTTGAAGCATCAGGAACCAGGGAACTTGCTGCGCTCGCTCGCTCCTTTAACGGGATGACACAGCAACTACGAGAATCCTTTGCTAAATTAGAACATAACGCCCATCACGATGCTCTAACAGACTTGCCGAATCGAACCGCGTTTCAACTCAAGCTACAGGAAGCAATTTCGCATGCAGCTGATTCAGTAAATCATGACTCTCCCTACCTATTTGCCATCCTGTTTCTGGACATAGACTATTTCAAACTAATTAATGACAGCCTAGGGCATTTGGCAGGAGACCAGTTGCTCATAGAAGTTGGAAAACGATTAAGCACTTCTGTCAGGGCAACCCAAATCTTGAATCAATCCCTGTACACGACCTTGGCTCGGTTTGGTGGGGATGAATTTATTATCTTGGTTGACAATATTACAGATATCACCGATGCAATTAAGCTCGCAGACCGCATCTCTCAAGAATTACAGCAACCCTTCACTCTCAAGGAGAATGAACTGTTTATCAGTACTAGTATTGGCATCGTTCTCAGCACGATGGGAGATTATCAACCTGAAAGTTTTTTACGCAATGCGGATATTGCTTTGTATTGGGCCAAGTTCAATGGCAAAGCTCGATATGAAATCTTTGATTCCCAAATGTATACAGAAGTCGTGGAGCGATTGCAGATTGAAACGGATTTAAGGCGTGCGATCGAACGAGAAGAGTTTGAGGTCTACTACCAACCAATTGTCGATCTCAAAACTCACCAAACTACCGGCTTTGAAGCGCTGGTTCGCTGGTATCATCCAACTCAGGGTATGGTATCTCCCGATCGATTTATTCCAGTTGCGGAAGAAACAGGAATTATTGTCAGCCTAGACTGGTGGGTTCTTCGTCAAGCCTGCCAGCAAATGCGGCTGTGGCAGCAACAGTTCGCCTGCTGTCAGTTCATGGTCATGAGCGTCAATCTATCAAGTAAGCAGTTCCTCCAGCCTGACCTAGTTAAACAGATTGATCAGATACTATCTCAGACGGGGTTGCAACACCACAATTTGAAGCTTGAAATTACTGAAAGCCTGCTAATGAACCAAGGCGAAGCAACTCAGTCTAAACTGACCCAGCTCAGCAACTCAGGCATTCGGCTCAGTTTAGACGACTTTGGCACAGGCTACTCGTCTCTCAGCTATTTATACCGCTTTCCTATTCACACGCTTAAGATTGATCGTTCCTTCATTAGCCGCCTTGGAGTAACAGGTGAAACTTTGGAAATTGTTGAAGCAATTATAGTCTTGGCACACAAATTGGGAATGTATGTCATTGCTGAAGGAGTAGAGACACCTGAGCAACTTGAACAACTTCGAGCAATCTGTTGTGAACAGGCGCAGGGGTATTTGTTCTCCCCTCCACTTCCTGCAGATAGGATTACTCAGTTTCTGACTAAGCAAGCGAGTTTGAAGATGCTCAAGTAGGGTTATTGACCTCCGAAAGTTAAACACGAGAGCACCAAAGAGTACGGTCAACACCTTCCTGAAGTAGATAGTGCCCTTGAGGAAAGGATGGAAGAAATAGGCTGACTTCAGGTAACAACAGTCGGCACCTGCTGTTTATAGAAATCTAAATCACTCGCTTTGCCAATCTTGTTCTGTTGTATTCTAAGCAACTAACTTGTGGATATCACACTAGGGCAAGGAACCCAGGCATGCAAAACTCAAAACGATGGACCTTTGCAGCACAGACCCTTTTGATCAGTCTCGGCTCTGTTCTCAGTATCGCTCAATCTTCTCTTGCTGAGGTTGTGAATATTACTCTACTCCATCTCAACGATATTTACGAAATCACTCCCGTCGAAGGTGGAAAAAGGGGTGGGATGGCACGAGTGGCAACGTTACGAAAACAACTGATTGCTAAAAATCCACGAACCTTTACGCTGTTAGCTGGGGACGCTTTCAGTCCATCTGCCTTGGGAACCGCACAAGTGAATGGAAAACGGTTGGCTGGACAGCAAATGGTAGCTACCATGAATGCTGCGGGATTCGACTATGCCACACTGGGAAATCATGAATTTGACATTTCAAAAGAAGACTTTTTACAACGGTTAGGAGAATCAAAGTTCAAGTGGTTTTCTAGCAATGTAGACGATGAAGCAGGGCAACCATTTTCCCAAGTCGATCGTGCCCCTATTTTGATGGTGAAGAGCGATCGCGGAGCAACGATTCGCATTGGTTTAATTGGATTAACGCTGGACAGTAATCCAGCATCTTATGTACGGTATCGAGATCCTATCGAAATGGCAAAAACCCAAGTGTCAGCATTGCGGGGTAAAGTCAATGCTATTGTGGCGGTGACGCATCTCAGTTTAGAAGAAGACCAGCAATTAGCCGCTGCCGTCCCAGAAATTGATCTCATCCTGGGTGGACACGAACATGAGAACATCCAGCAATGGCGATTAGTTCCACGTCCCCAACATTCTTCCCGTTGCATTGATCAAGGGATTCCCATCTTTAAAGCCGATGCTAATGCCCGCACCGTTTATATTCATACCCTCAGATACAATACGGTCAACCGCTGCCTGACGATTGACTCTCAACTGCAACCCATTACACCTGCACTGCCTGAGGATCCAGCCACTGCTAAGGTGGTTCAAACGTGGCTGCAAAAGGGATTTCAAGCCTTTCGGACGAGTGGCTTTGAGCCAAATCAAACCGTTGCCACTACTACAGAATTTCTGGATGGCCTAGAAGAAAGTGTCCGCAACCGACCGACCAATCTGACTCAATTAATTGCGAAAGCAATGATGCGAGAAATTGACGGATCAGAACTCGCCATCTTTAATAGTGGTTCAGTTCGTATTGACGATCGCTTACCCGCAGGCGCAATCAGCCAATACGATGTCATTCGGATTTTACCGTTTGGCGGAAAAGTTCTATCGGTAGAAATGCCAGGAGACCTCCTCAAACGAGTATTAGACCAGGGCAAGGCAAATCGGGGAACAGGCGGCTATTTGCAAACGGCAAATGTCCAGTATGACGAAAAAACAGGGTGGCAAATTCAGAAACAACCACTGCAAACGAACCGAAATTATCGAGTCGCGATCAATAATTTTTTGATGAGTGGGAAGGAACAAAACCTAGGATTTCTGTCGCTTCAAGCTCCTGGAGTCAAATTAATTGCAGAAAAACGCGATATTCGATTTGCCGTTATTCAAGAGCTACAAACCATTAGGTGATCAGCTTGTCGTCATGCTATCAATGGCTTATCAGCCTCACGGATACACGTTGAGACAGGGCAACTCAAGCCAAGGATGTAATGTTTTTGACTAACGAGGGATACGCTAGTGCTTGAGGGGAGATTGCGATCGCAGGACAGTTTGCTCTTCGACGTTACCAAGCCTTTGCATCAAAGAATATCTACTTACGATCTACTAATAGCGTGAATTGGTACGTTGATCTGGATACAACCGATTCTTCTGAAATAATTCTGGAGTCTGCCTATCTTGAGCGTTACCATTTAGAGGTGGATCAATTTTGAGAATTTCTCTAGGTGATGATTCTCGCCAACGCTGTAGCAATCGAACTTCTCGCTCAAACTGAGCCTGCCCTCTGCTAAAAAAATCTTGCGAGTTTGTAGGAGTAATGTCACGAGTAATGCGTTGTAATTGCTCAGAGGTAATACTCGGCGGAGAAGACGCATTTACTGGAGAAAAGAAGTTAGCAAAAATTGCAATCAGGGCAACACTCTGAAAAATCACAGTCCTTAACGATAACATAGGTGCTTCTCCTAGAGATGGCACAGATTACACGACTTACGCATTGGCAACAGATTTGATAGCAGATGTAGCCCTCCGGTTCCAACTAAATTGTTAATCTGTTATGGCGGCTATATCGGCAGGCAAAGCTCTTCTGAAGGTATCCGTAATCCACTGCTAACCAGAACCCTCTGCGTAGCTTCTAAGATTAGAATCACCTTTAGGCTATCGCGTTTCATGTGGATTCGATAAAGTAGGACAGTAAGCTTATCAAACCGTCAGAGTTTTCCGCCCCTTGTTTCAAAAATCCTCTCTGCACATTCACCTCAGTTTTGATGGATTAGAGTCTGCCCACGCAGCTTATATTGAGATGGGGAATGGAGCGCCATTACTGATGCTGCATGGCTTCATGGGAGATGGAAGTTGCTGGATGCCACTCATGCATCAGCTTCAAGATCAGTATCGCTGCATTGGTCTTGATCTATTGGGATTTGGAGACTCAACAAAACCTCTGATTCAGTACAACATTGCTAAAGAAGTTGAATTTCTGCGGCAGGTGGTAGAAGCGTTGCAGTTGGAAAGTTTTTATCTTTTAGGACATTCATTCGGCGGTTGGGTTGCGTCTGCTTATGCACTGCAGTATCCAGCATCCGTAAAAGGTCTGATCTTGGCAGCTCCAGCCGGAATTCGGGATGACAGCTTTGCTGGACGCTATGACCATTTGCGTCCATTGCTTTGGCAAACTCCGGTCGTCGATTGGGCACTCCAGCTTGTAAAACCCATCGCTCAAGTGTTGAGGCAAGAAAAACCACTGGCACAGATTGCCTGGTTTCGACAGCAACTTAACGCTCAACCTGCGGCACGATCGTTCCTCGTTGATCGCCTGCGTCCTGAAGATGCGATCGACACCGTTGAAAAAGAAATTTATCGTCTCTCTATTCCCACGTTAGTCATTACGGGTGATCAAGACGATACGATTCCGCTTTGGCATAGCCAAACCTACGCTGAGAAAGTTCCTCAAGCTGAACTTGCTGTGTTACCTAATGCCAGTCATGCACTGCCTCAAAATCATGCGCTGGAACTTGCAAACCTAATTCGGCAACGTATGGCTGCATATTAAGTCGTTAGTTTGGGAAGCCTAAACGAATAGCACTCACTGACTTAGCGTCGCCGCCTAAGTGCAGGAGGCTAGTTTAAAGAAAGCGCTTACTAATGCTTACAAAGCGTTAGCTCCTTTATAAAGTTCCGGTTCAGTGACAGGATTTCAGTATCAAATTTGAATAAATTCTTTTGCCTGAGTTTAAGTTCTCAGATTTATAAGCCCATCCCTAAATAGAGGCAGATTGAGGCAATCTTCAAGATTGCACCTTCAATAAATACTCTACCTGCTTCAATCCTCACTCATAAGCGGCATGGCAAACATCCTTCAGCACTTGGAAGCAGAGAGTCCCAAAGAGCCAAGTGTGGCGACCGAACCCTACACTAGTGAGAGCCTGTTTGATTCAACCGCTAGAGAATCAGACTGGCTCTTGCAAACGGTGGTTGAGAATTTGAATGATGGGGTAGTGATCACAGACGTTCAAGAGCGTGTGCAGTTTGTCAATTCCCGGATGGCAAAGCTAGTCGGATGTTCGACGGCTGAAATGGTGGGAAAACCCGCAGAACAGTTTTTCTCAGCGATCGAAGGGTGGCTAGATTTTCAGGGAGATGACTCTAACAAATCACGACAGTTTTATGGGTGGAAGGAAGGACAGCTCAAGCGAAAAGACGGCAGGAAGTTTTGGGCTGAAGTCAATTCGACGCTGTTGTGCAATAGCAACGGTGAGCCAGTCGGAACGCTGATTGCCGTGAAAGATATTACCGAGCGAAAGTGGTTAGAGGAGTATCTTCGACTTTTAGAATCAGTGGTGGTTAATGCCAATGAAATCGTGATGATTTCTCAGGCAGAACCGACCCACGATCCGCTTAGCCTCAGAATTGTTTACGTCAACGATGCGTTTTCTCGCGCCACGGGTCACAGTTCTGGCGAAATCATCGGTAAATCTGCTCAAATCTTGCTTGGAGAAGACACAGGAGCCTCCGAACTGGCCCTCATTCGCACATCCTTACTCAATCATGAAGCGGTCAGGGCAGAAGTCATTCTCTACCGTCAGAATGGCTCGCATTTTTGGGTAGACGTCAACATGGTTCCGATTCGCAATGAGCAAGGGCAAGTGACACACTTTGTCTCTGTGATGCGAGAAGTCACAGAACGCAAGTTGGCAGAAGAACAGCTTCGTCGCAATGCGTTTCATGACCCCCTCACCGGATTGCCCAATCGACTCTTGTTTATGGAGCGGCTAACGCAAACCATCAACCGGGCGAAGCAAGATAGCGACTATCAGTTCGCAGTGCTGTTTTTAGATCTCGATCGCTTCAAAGTCATCAATGACAGTTTGGGGCATATGATCGGCGATCAGCTTTTAGTCGCGATCGCGCGGCGTCTAGAAGCCTGTGTGTCTGCCCAAGATACCGTCGCACGGCTCGGCGGTGACGAATTTACAATTCTGCTCGAAAACATTCGGAATGAAAGGGACGCGACCAAAGTTGCGGAGCGCGTCCAGCAAGCCCTCTCCCATCCCTTTGCGCTGAGTGGGCATGAAGTCTTTACCTCTGCCAGCATTGGCATTACCCTCAGCACAACCAATTTTGAGCGTCCAGAAGATCTGCTGCGCGGCTCAGACATTGCGATGTATCGGGCAAAAGCTCAGGGCAAAGCCTGCCATGAAGTCTTTGACACCGATATGCACACGCATGTGGTGGCGCTAATGCAGTTGGAGAACGATTTGCGAAAAGCGATCGAGCATCAGAACTTTGAGTTGTACTATCAACCGATCGTGGCATTGGCCACTGGAAAGATTATGGGCTTTGAGGCGCTAGTGCGGTGGCAGCATGCGGAACAGGGTCTAATTTCACCCGCTAAGTTTGTGCCGATCGCAGAAGAAACGGGGCTAATCGTTCCCCTCGGACAGTGGGTGTTGCGCGAAGCCTGCCGTCAGCTTAAAGAATGGCAAGATGCCTTCCCCGGTGATGCTTTAACGGTTAGTGTTAACCTCTCCGGTCGCCAATTTTCGCAGCCAAGTTTGATTAGTCAAATTAAGCAAACGCTACTAGACACAGGGCTAAATGCCCACAGTTTGAAGCTAGAAATTACAGAAAGCGCCATCATGGAGAACCCTGAATCGGCAATGGACATGCTCCTTCAGCTCAAAGCCATGGGCATTCAGCTATCGGTTGATGACTTTGGAACGGGCTACTCCTCGCTGGGCTATCTGTACCGATTTCCAATGGATCTTTTAAAGATCGATCAATCGTTTATTAGCCGAGTGGATGTGGATGGAGAAAAATTAGAACTCGTTCGTACCATTATCACCTTGGCGTGGAACTTGGGGATGGATGTTGTGGCAGAAGGCGTAGAAACAACCAAGCAACTCGCGCAACTAAAAGCCCTCAAGTGTGAATATGCTCAGGGGTTTCTGTTCTCGAAGCCATTGCCCAAAACAGAGGCGGCAGCGCTGATTGCAACGTTAAATCCGTTCTTGCAGCTTACACAAGTCCTGCCTATGATCGGGCGTTTACCTGAAAATATCTAGTTGCTGTGTTGGGTTGCTGTCGTGCTGGTGAGTTGGCTCACTCCGTTTCCCTTTCCGCAGCCCGATCGCAATCTTGCTGTGCTTCTCGATTTGATTCATGACTTGACGGGCCCGATCGATTACAGACGACGGCAATCCAGCGAGGCGTCCTGCTTCAATGCCGTAAGAGCGATCGGCTCCACCAGGCTGGACTTTGTGCAGAAAGATAATTTGGTCGGGCATCTCTTTCACGGTCACCTGAAAGTTTTCCACGTTGGGCAGGATTGAGGCGAGTTCGTTCAGTTCGTGATAGTGAGTGGCGAAGATCGTGCGGGCGCGGATTTCGGTCGCCAAGTGTTCGGCGACGGCCCACGCGATCGATAGTCCATCAAAGGTGGCGGTTCCGCGTCCGATTTCGTCAAGCAACACCAGCGATCGCGGCGTGGCGTGATTTAGAATATTCGCGGTTTCGTTCATCTCGACCATAAACGTCGATTGCCCGGTAGCAAGGTCATCGACGGCTCCGACGCGGGTGAAGATGCGATCGCAAATGCCTAACTTTGCAGAGTGAGCCGGAACGAAGCTGCCAACTTGTGCCATCAGTTGAATCAGTCCAATTTGACGCAAATAACAGCTTTTGCCGCTGGCATTGGGTCCAGTGAGAACGATCAGATCGGGATGGGGAGCGATGGCATTGCTGCCCAATTCAGCCGAGTTAGGCACAAAAAATCCAGCGGGTAAGGATTGCTCGACGACGGGATGGCGACCTTCTGCGATCGCAATTTCTCGACCCGCGAGAATTTTCGGACAACAGTAGCCCTGGTAGACGGCCACCTCAGCTAGACCTGCCAGCGCATCTACCGCCGCTACCGCATGAGCGACCGACCGAATCAGTTCTGCCTGTTCCCCGACTTCGGTTCGCAATCCCACAAAAACGTCGTACTCTAATTCGCCTAATTCTTTGCGGGCATTGAGAATGCGGCTTTCGCGTTCTTTCAGTTCTGCGGTGATGAAGCGTTCTTCGTTGGTCAAGGTTTGCTTGCGCTCATATTCGGGCGGAACCTGATCGGCTTTGGCGCGAGAAATGCTGATGAAATAGCCAAAGGTTTTGCTATATCCCACTTTTAGGGTCGGAATGCCTGTGCGATCGCGCTCTAAAACTTCGAGATCGGCAAGCCATTTTTCATCTGCCGTGGCTTGATGGCGCATGTCATCCAACTGAGACACAACGCCTAGACGAATTAAACCACCTTCTTTTATCGCCAAAGGTGGACGCTCGACCAGATGAGCGTGGAGGCGATTTCCGAGGGTTTCTAGAAGGGGTGGAACGTTTTGTAGCGCTTTCAAGTACGGCGATCGCGCCTCTTTAACCAGCCGACTCAACTGAGGAAGTTTACTGATTGAATCTGCTAGAGCCACCAAATCACGAGGATTTGCGGTTCCCGATCCAGCACGACCTGCTAACCGTTCAAGATCATAGATCTGCCTTAGTAATTGTTGAAGAGCTTCTCGCAGGATTCCATCTTCAACGAGTTCTTTGATCGTGTTTTGCCTGGCTTGAATTTCGGAAATGTCTAATAACGGTTGTAGCAACCATCGTCGTAGCGCTCGACTTCCCATTGGCGTTATCGTTTTATCTAACGCCCATAATAACGATCCATGAAATGTTCCATCTCGCACCGTCTGCGTGATTTCTAAGTTGCGTCGAGATTGATTATCTAGCGTTAGATATTCTGTTAACGTATATGTACAAATGGGCTGAAGCGGGACTTGCTGAGTAGCAAACTGTTTTTTCTGACTTGAGATTGCACGCTCTGATGTGCTTTCTAGGTACTCTAACAATCCACCTGCTGCACGAACCGCTAAAGGAAGATGTTCACAGCCCATTCCTTCTAGCGATCGCACTCGAAACCGTTGCAACAGCCGTTGCCGCGCTTCAACTTGAGAAAAGGGAGCCTGCGATCGCAGCGTGTAGCAAAATTGAGTCGGCAGATAATCGGGCAACTGGCTCGACTTCTCTCCCGGTCGCAGCAGTCCACCCAGATCGGGTGCATTGGTTGGGAAAAGAACTTCTGCGGGCTGGAGACGAGTAATTTCGTGATTGAGCTGGTCAAGCCCGGTCGATTGAGTGGTGAGAAATTCCCCGGTGGAAATGTCAGCGTAGGCAAGGCCCCAGTGATGACCCGCAATCACTACAGCCGCTAAAAAATTGTTGCGCCGCGCATTTAGCATTCCTTCTTCAAGAATCGTTCCGGGCGTAATCACGCGGGTAATTTCTCGCCGCACTAATCCCTGCGCCTCAGCGGGATCTTCGACCTGATCACACACCGCGATCGCGTAGCCTTTCTCAACCAACTGCGCAGAATAGCGATCGAGCGCATGATGCGGAATGCCCGACAGGGGAACACGCCCCACATCTTTGCCGCCATCTTTGGAGGTGAGAACAATCTCTAACTCGCGTGAAATCACGATCGCATCTTGAAAAAAGGTTTCGTAAAAGTCGCCCACCCGATAGAGCAAAAGCGCATGGGGATACTGGTCTTTAATGTCTGCGTAGTGACGCATCATCGGGGTGAGAGCGTCTCGGTCGACAGCTCGATGATCGGCATAGCGCACCGCATGTTTGACGAGACGATCGGGAACGCCGTGGGTCGAGTTTGGTTCTGGAGGAGAGACGGTCATGCCGAATCAATCAGTACGGGTCTACTAGACTGTAGCGCAGGGAGATGAGCAGTTGGGAGCGCCCAACTTACTCGTTTATCCTCTCACATCTGCGTTGTAATGATGAGTATGTATTTCAACGTTAATTTCTAAATTCTATCCATTGAATGATAGAAAAACGAGCAAATTTTCTACATGATGAGTGGGTTAATTGGTTACTAGTCTGCAATTCAAGTGTTATCAGATTCTGTAGAAAGCGACATCAGTCAGGATTGGTCGAAGGTCAAGAATGTTCTAGTCATGCGCTTAGACAATATCGGCGATGTGATTATGACCAGTCCAGCATTGCAGGCAATCAAAGAAAATCTGCCTCACGCCCGACTTACGTTGATGGCAAGTCCTGGAGGGTCTTTGGCAGCGCCGTTATTGCCCTGGGTTGATCAGGTCTTGACGGCTCGTGTTCTGTGGCAAGATCTGGGGCGATTGGCGTTTGACCCGGCGCGAGAGTGGGACTTAGTTTCAACCTTGAAAGCGAGTCAATTTGATGCCGCCATTATTTTGACAAGTTTCAATCAATCGCCCCATCCGCCTGCGCTGCTTTGCGCTCTGGCTGACATTCCGATTCGAGTGGGAGAATCGAAAGAAAAAGGCGGGGTGCTCACTCATGAAATTCCGTCTGCACCGGATGACATTCATCAAGTTGAACGGAATTTACGGTTGATTGAGTCGGTTGGGTTAGGGGTGCGCGATCGCACCCTCACGATTCAGATTCCTGACGCTGCAAACCAGTCTACTGCTCGGCTCTTGATCAAAAACGGACTCACTCTTGATACACCATTTATGGTGCTGAATCCTTGGACAAGCTGTCAGTCTCGCAATTATGATGCCAAACGGTTTGCGATCGCGGCCCGTCAACTCGCTAAAACCACAGGCTGGAAGATCCTGATCACTGGAGTTGAGAAAGACAAAGAACATAGCGGCGGTGTCACAGACATTTTAGGAGAGTGGGGCGTTGATTTGATTGGCAAAACCAATTTATCAGAACTCGCCGCCTTGATCGCCCACGCTCGACTGTTGCTCAGTAACAACACGTCTACCATGCACATTGCGGATGCAACTCGGACTCCAAGCGTCATTCTATTTGCCGGAACCGAGCTTGAATGCCAGTGGCAACCTCGCAGTTGTCAATCTCATTTGCTGCGTCAACCTACAGACTGTAGCCCATGCTATGCGTTTACCTGCCCTTACAACTTAGAGTGCTTGGACATCGAGCCAGAAAGAGTTGTTAGTGCAGGATTGGATTTAATTAACAACAGATTCTCTATCGCAAAGTAGATTAGAAACTTAAACAATTTCAGCATGATAAACAAATCATAAATGAGTACGTAAGCATGGCTCGAATCGCACTTATCGCAGGAACCTATGCTCCCGATCGTTGTGGAGTTGCTCACTACACGGCTCACCTTAGAACTGCGTTAGCTCAGCGAGGCATTGAAACCTTTGTATTGACCACTCATGCAGTCGGAGGAGATGAGCCAACGATTTTAGGTGCTGTTGAAGATTGGAATGTAAGCAGCTTAATCTCTCTGGCTCAAGCGATTCATCAAACAAAAGCAGATATTCTACACATTCAACACGCGGCTGGAACCTACGGTTTTGATCGCTCGATTTTTCTATTACCGTTGCTCTTAAAACAAACAGGCTGGAATCGTCCGATTGTGACCACGATTCATGAATACGGTTGGTGGGAATGGCAACCGAAGTGGATACCGCAGCCATTCTTAGAACGGATCAAGCATTGGGGACAACAACGGTACTGGTGGGATCGAGAAGACGGATTTTTGATCACTAGAAGTAACGCCATAATCACAACAAATGAGCAAGCAACGCAAACTATTGAGCGGCGGCTCCCACTGCTAATGCACAAGGTTCATCAAATTCCGATTGGTGCAAACATTGAGGTTGCTTCTAGCGGTTCCTCCGGAGTTGCGCTTGGCGCTAATCGCGGTGTGGCCAGAAAAATGCTACTTCAAACATGTGGTTGGCCACAAGATTCGGTTGTGCTTGCATTCTTTGGTTTTTTGCATCCTGTAAAAGGGTTAGAAACGCTGCTACGAGCGTTTAAAGCCGTGGTTCAAAAACAGCCCCAAGCCCGACTGATTTTAATTGGCGGGGTTGAAAGTTTGGCGTTGCGAGGAGAGGAAGCACAACAGTATTGGCAAAAATTGGAAGCTGAAATTGCATCGCTCGATCTGACATCTTATGTCCACATGACGGGATATCTCGATAGCAAAACTGCATCTCACTATCTTACGGGTTCAGACATCGGCGTACTGCCGTTTCATCATGGCGTCACGCTCAAAAGTGGATCACTGCTGGCATTAATGGCGCATGGATTACCGGTCGTTGCCACCCACTCGAATGATTCTGAGTTGTCAGCCTTGGTTGAGCAAGTCGCGCCGCGTCGTGTGGATGACCTTGCGATCGCGCTCACTCAACTCATCGAAAATCCCACAAGAGCAAATGATCTAGCTCAACAAGGACGTCACTTCAGCCGCAACTTCACTTGGGATAGCATTGCCGATGCGCATCTAGAGATTTACCGATCGGTTTCTCCTGCTATTTCAACCAACATGCGCGAAGAGATTGCTATTTATGGATAAACATCCTCTTCATGTCATTGTTTACACTGATTCTACTGGCATTGGCGGAGCAGAAATTAGTTTGGGTCATTTAGTTGCCACAGCCTCGGAGGATATCCAATTTACGATCGTCGGTGTTTCTTCGGTTGTTGTCGATGCAATTGCGAGTCGTCGTTCTAGTGTTAAAAGAGTTGTTCTATCTGATAATCTTTTCTCTCATCTAGCTACTTTCCATTCATTACGACCCGATATTATTCATACTAATCTTTGCACTCCCTGGGCGTGTCATTCTGCATTAACCGCTGCGTTATCATTACCCCATACTCGCGTGATTCGAGTCGATCAACTTCCGCTTAGAACAACCGATGCGATCGCGCTTTGGAAAACCCGATTTTTATCTCTTAGAGTTGATGCTCATGTCGCGGTAGGAGAAGCGAGCTGCCGCCGCATGGAAGACTTCTATGCTCTGGGCCGAAACTCAGTTATCTCGATTCCAAACGGCGTTCCTGACAGTGAAGAATTGACGCCAGATTTTACAGATAAATTAACCACAGGCAAATCAATCGTCATAGGTAGCGTGGGCAGATTAGACGCGATGAAAGCACATGAAATTTTACTAAAAGCGATCGCACAGGTCGAGCAGACAAAAGCCGTGATCCTCGGAGAAGGAGACGAACGCAACCATTTAGAAGCATTAGCAGACGAGTTGGACATTCGCGATCGCGTCCATCTCCCCGGCTGGGTCGAGCATCCCCAGTCATATTTATCCACCTTTGATGTTGTCGCCCTGCCATCGCGCTCAGAAGGCTTTCCCTTAGCGATGGTGGAAGCGATGTTAGCTGCCCGTCCCGTCGTGGCTACCTGCGTTGGCAGTATGCCAGAAGCGATTCTTGACGGTAAGACGGGATTGCTGATCGAGAAAAATGACGTTGATGGATTAGCGATTGCTCTACAACGCCTCAGAGACGATCCGGCTCTTAGAATTCAGCTTGGTCAAGCGGCGCGAGACATGGCATTGGCTAACTTCACCGTTGAGGCGATGACGCAACGCTATAAACAGCTTTGGCAAGACGTAATGGCGCGATCACGCTCCTCTCGTCTTCGGGTTCCGCGACCTCGCGACTGATCGCCTAGCGGAGTTTGACGCTCAAGGATTAGCACTCACCTGAGCGGGCTTTTGTAGCGTTGAAAAGGCCGTTTCTGCTAACAGTTGATGAGTCTTTGTAGTCGGGTGAATGCCATCCCAAAATAGAAATTCACTCGGTTTGCAGGCTGTATTGTTGAGACAGGCATTCGTCACATTTTTTAGTCCAAACTTGCTAGGAGTTGCGATCGCAGTTTGATACAAGCGACTCACATCCAACGCAAAAATTTGAGTCTCGTTGCCTAGTTTCTGATTGAGCGCTTCGAGTGATCGCGACAGCGTTGCATTATGTGACTGAGACAAACTACTTAAAGATTTCGCGGCTGACGTGTTGCGTGTAGCTGGAAGAATTCCTAGATCTGGCAAATTTGCTACTAAAAATCGTTTTGCACCCGTTTTGGATAATGATTCGATTGCCATTGTTATATTTTCAACAACACGTGTCGGATTCGTTTCGCCACCTCCTAAATAATCGTTCGCGCCACCCCAAACCACATAGAGCGCTTTTGGATCACCCTGCGGGTTAGTTTTGACAAAATTTTGAATTTGAACTAAAACGCCGGGTATTCCATTTTCACGAGCATTTGCTGTTGTTGCTCCACCATAAGCAAAATTGTTAGTCCGCTCAGCGCTTAATCCCAACTTAGTCGCCAATTGTTCAACCCAAACCCGACCATTCGAGTAGCGTCCTTGAAAGTAGGGCGGCGTGGGTGGATATGTGCCTTCAGTTACACGAAACACATTTCCTGCATCAGAAAGACTATCCCCAAAAACATAAAGCTGATCGATCTGGGAATTGCTAGGAGAAGTGACTTGCATTAGCTTGGGCTGGGAGGTTTGAGGTTGGGTGGTCTGACACGACGCCATCAATCCGGTCAAAGCAACAGCTAAGAATGAAAGCCTCATAAGAATTTTCTTCACGTAGATTCCTTACTTTTACAGATACCAGTGTATAGAAATTGGTAAATGAACGCACTGTCTTTAGTCGTAAACATCCCTTCTGGAGCCATTACCACCTCAAAACCGTTTAGGACGCTACCTGATGGCTACTCATCTATGTAAAACCACAATCAACTCAGAAATAATTTATAAGCTGGATTCTGACTTTCATTCCAATAGCGATATCCTAACGTATCTAGAAAAGCTTGCCAATCTTCCATTTCATGAGGCGGAACTTGAGTTCCAATCACAATTCGCCCGTAGTCTGCGCCGTGGTTGCGGTAGTGAAATAAACTGATATTCCAATCAGGACTCATACAGTTGAGGAATTTAATTAGCGCACCGGGACGCTCAGGAAATTCAAACCGATACAGCAATTCATTGTGAGCCAGCGGCGATCGCCCACCTACCATATGTCTTAAATGCAGTTTCGCCAACTCATCATCGGTTAAGTCAATGGTTTTAAATCCATGAGCTTCAAACGTTGTGGCAATGTGAGTCGCATCGGCGCGGTCTTGAATTTGCACACCGACAAAGATATGCGCGTCTCGATCATCTGCAATTCGATAGTTAAACTCAGTTAAACCGCGTCTGCCAATGCAATCACAAAACTTGCGTAAGCTGCCTCGCTCTTCAGGGATGGTGACGGCAAAAATTGCTTCCCGACGTTCTCCGAGTTCAGCGCGTTCTGCTACAAATCGGAGGCGATCAAAGTTCATATTTGCACCGCACGCTACGGCGATCAAGGTTTGATTCTGGATTTGCTCTCGTTCCACGTAGGATTTTGCAGCCGCGATCGCAAGTGCGCCGGCAGGTTCTAAAATCGATCGCGTGTCTTCAAACACATCTTTAATGGCAGCACAAATTCCATCTGTGTCGATCAGCATTACTTCATCAACATACTGCTGACACAAGCGAAAGGTTTCGACTCCGACTTCTCGCACCGCTACTCCATCCGCAAACAAACCGACTTGCGGCAATTTGATGCGGTGTCCTGCTTGCAACGATTGGTACATCGCATCTGCGTCAACTGGCTCAACGCCAATGATTTTGATTTCAGGACGCAAGCGCTTGACGTAAGCTGCGATTCCAGAAATCAATCCGCCTCCACCAATGGCGACGAAAATTGCATGAATCGGTTGTTGGCACTGTCGCAACAGTTCCATGCCGATGGTTCCTTGTCCGGCAATCACATCGGGATCATCAAAGGGATGAATAAACGTCAATCCTTTCTCTGCTTCTAGCTGACGGGCATAGGCATATGCGTCATCATAGGTGTCGCCGTGTAAGACAACTTCTCCGCCACGGGCTCTCACCGCATCAATCTTCACTTGCGGCGTGGTTAGCGGCATGACAATAATTGCCGTGGTTCTTAACCGCTTTGCCCCCAACGCCACGCCTTGAGCATGATTGCCCGCAGACGCCGCAATGACGCCTTGCTTAAGAACATCCGATGGCAGCTGCGCCATTTTGTTGTAGGCACCCCGCAGCTTAAACGAAAAGACGGACTGCATATCTTCTCGCTTGAGCAGCAACTTGTTGTTAAGCCGCGTGGACAAATTGGGTGCATAGTCTAACGCCGTTTCTTGAGCGACATCGTACACACGGGCAGTCAGAATTCGTTCGAGATAGTCGGAGTGCATGGCGTCAATAAGGTGGAGTGAACCCAGGAGAAGACCCTATTTTACCTGACTCGCTTGGCTCCACTCGCTTGGCTTCTTAGAGGAGGCGCTCCGTATCGGTGCGCTTCGCAAGGCGAAGCTCCACAGGATCGACATCGCAAAACCAATCAATCAGCTTACGCGCAATGCTCAGCTTCGGTGGAATCTTGGGCAGGGTTGATTTGTGAAACCACGCCGCCGCTTCTAACTCTTGGGGATCAAGCGTTAGTTCACCCCCTGCATACGCCGCCGTAAATCCAATCATAAGGGAATTGGGAAACGGCCAAGGCTGCGACCCAAAGTAGCGGATATCTCGAACGGTAATGCCCGCCTCTTCGTACACTTCTCGCACGATCGTCTCTTCTAACGATTCTCCAGGTTCGACAAATCCCGCCAGAACGCTATACATTCCAGAGGGAAACCGGGGAGCACGCGCTAACAAAATTTCTTCACCGCGATGAATCAGCACAATCACCGCAGGTGATAACCGTGGATAGCTGACGAGACCGCAGTTTGGACACCGTTTCGATCGCTCGTGAGGCGATTGCGTAGTTGGAGTTGCACAGTGCCCACAGAATTGATGCGTGCGATCCCACTCCATGATTTGAATAGCGCGACCCGCGATCGCAAACAGATCATCCTCCAACTGTCCGTACACCTCGCGCAGTCCTTCAAAGCGCATTCCCACAGGTGCAGTTGTCTCTGGCGCTAATTCGGCGCAGTAGCAAGGTTGGTCATCTAACATGCCTAAAAACTGTGTGCGGATAGGCTCTAATCCAATCTCAGCTAGGCTATGAGCTTGAGGCAACCGGATTTCTGTCTCTAATTCCTCTACCAGTAGCTGGTTGTTCAGATAAGCGAACCACCACGCCGATCGCGGCTCTTGAGGAGAAATAGTACTGGGAACGAAACTGCGAGACATGCCAATATTTGATGGGTCGCTTCTATCCTATCGCAGTCAAATCATTGGTTTTGTTGCAACCAAACTGTTGCAACAAAAGGTCGGTACTCATACGACGATCGTCTCCAGCACCTTTAACTAAAGGTGTTCATTAAGTTGACTCAGTGAACACCTTATAATCTGCATTAATTAATAAGAACGAAGGATACCGCGTAGTTCTCCAGCACGATTCTTTTGTGTGTGGATATCGACATAGAGCATACCGTTGGATAACGCTTGCTGTTGCTCACTCGTTAACGTATATTCGCCAGCAAATCTGCCACCCATGCCGCTTTCATTAGGGTTGACGGTTAACGCATGTTGAAACGGGCCATTTTTTGTTGATTCGCCTTGGTGGATGTGTATCGCAGACGTGATGTTGGGATTAGCAGGACTGACCGGATCAGTTGCATAGTCGCGAAGAGGACTCGATAGGTTACTGAAATCTCCCCGCATCACCAAGAGATCGCCGACTAACACTGCCCCAGCAGCACCAAAAGCAGCATTCGAGGGCTTGGTTGGCACAACGGCATCTTTCGTCAGAACTGCTACATACCGTGTCATCGTCTGGGCTGGCATCATTTGAGGCGGCGTGTCTTGAGCTGGCATGTCTTGAGTTGGAGACATCTGAGCGGTTACAGCAGACTCCGCTTGTTGTAGATTCGATGCCAATTGTTGATCGAGCCAATCAGGAGATTGTGCAACTTGAGAACTAAACGAAGGAGATGAGAGACCGATGATAGTGACACAAGTAACCAGAGCAAAGAGGAAATTGACTAAAACGCGCTTATTCTTTTTCATGACTGTATGGTTTGAGTGCAGTGACCAGCCAGTAGTACGGCTGAATGAATGACTTAGATTCACTTTTCTACGTATTCAATGCAACCGAGTTAAATTAGGGGATTGGCTGCGGTTCATCAGTGGCGAGAGAACAGTCCTTTGTTTAAAACGGGTTGGTTTATAGCGATCGCTTTGCCAAGCTCTAAGGGATCGCTCGTTATTCGGGAATGCCGTAGCGTAAGTCGATGTAGCCGAAGTGAAATGACACCCAAAAATCGGACAGGGAGCTAAGAGTAGTATCCTTGTTCA
>NZ_JCACKG010000304.1:0-2260 GCF_059505265.1 Myxacorys chilensis
GGGGCTTCCTCGTGGAGGCGTGCCAGTAGTTGAAGGCTTCGACCAGCTCCGCCGTCCGGACAACATCGCCTTTCTCTCCCGTGACCTCGCACGCCTCCACGAGGAAGCCCCCGAGGGGATCGGAACTGTCCCGGTACTCCGCGGTAGCCTCCATCACGGCCGGCGGCTCCTGCAGGCCGGCCTCGAGGTAGGACCTTAGACCTTCCACCATCCATTGCAGGATCCCGTCGCGCTCCTCCCAGAGCTTTGTCTTGAGATCAGGGTCACGCTCCTGCACGGGGATCTGCACCTCGAACGGCACCAAGAGCACGCGGCGCCAGATGCCGTCATCGGTGCCCCGGATGTCCGGCCGGTGATTGCCGGAGATCGTCAGCTTGAACTCAGGCCAGGCCTCGAGGAAGGGCTTGTTGAGCGGGCGCACCATGATGGGCTCCCCACCCGTGATCTCCTTGATCCGTGCTTCCTGAAGGCGCTCCCCCTCTTCGGGCTCGGAGGCGCGAACCAGGCGCGCGCCGATGAGCGGCACGAGATCGGGCGTGGCCTCAGCGCCGGAGCGCCGGGTCGACCCGGTCAGGGCCTCGATCCTGGCCGTCGTGGCATACTCGCCGAGGATCCTCGCGATGAGGTCGATCAGGACCGACTTGCCGTTCGCGCCCGACCCGTAGAGGAAGACGAGCTTCTGCTCCAAAAGGCCGGTCAGGCACAGGCCGAACCAGCGCTGCAGGAAGGCGCGCATCTGCTCGTCGGGCTGCACCCGCTCCAGGAAGGCCAGGAACTTCGGGTAGGCCGCCTGCGGCTCCCACTTCACCGGCATCATCTTGGTCAGGAACTGCTCGCGGGCGTGCGGCAGAAGCTCGACCTGGGCCATGCGGGCGGCGCCTTGGGTCTCGACCCAGAACCGCAGGGCTCCCGACTGGGTGTTGACGATCAGCGGATCGGCGTCGAGCTCGGTGAGCTGCTTGGTCTGTCGCTGGGACGCGAGCTCGATGGCGGCACGGATCCGGGCGGCGTTGCCCGAACCTCGCGCATGGGTGCGATGCTCGCCCCGGCGTTTGGTCAGCTGGCCGCCAGTCTTGCCGGCATCGGCCGCCTGGGAGGCGAGCGCGGCCAGGCGCTCGCGCTGCTTGGTGGTTCGCTTGGTCTTCGACACGGCCTCAAGCTTGCGGAGCTCAGCTGCGTCCGTGTCGGCCTGCGCTCGAAGCTCGGCGTCCGCTGGCGTGAGCTCCAGGTGCGGGATCTCGGCGAGGATGAGCTCACCCAACTGCTGCGCCCGCAGTCCCACCTCGATCTCGTCCTCGTCCTTCTTCCAGTACTGGCCGGTCCAGACGAACCAGCTCACCCGAGGCACATGGATCAGGTCCCGCCCGTAATGCTCGATCAGCCGTTGCGCGTTGCCCCGGTCGTTGAGAGGGAAGCCCGCGCACCGGCGCGCGACCCGGACGATCTCGGGATCGATCTCGACCGACGGGCCGTTCGGCGCGTCGTCCTCCTCCGTTCCCAAGCTGGGCCACACCCCGCCATGCGGGCGTGCCGCATGGTCCTGTTCGGCCGGCCGGACCCGGCGCGTCCTTGCGACCGGCACCCCGGCCATGTCGATGTCCTCGGCTGCGGACAGCCGGGCTCGCACCTGCTCGAACCCGTCCGGGCTGCCGCTTGAAAGGTCGGTGGATGGGTGAGGTGGCTTGAAGGGTTTCATGGGTTGGTTCTTTCAGTTGCGGGCCGGCTGCGCCGGTCACCAGGGTGTCGTGGATGTCCCAGCCCCCGCCCGAGGGGCGAGGGAGAACCGCGCGAGGCCAGGGACACGGGCTCTCGCGTGGGTTCGTTGCGGATCGGCGCGGCCGTCCTGAATAGAGGTGAGCCACTCCAGGTCCTCGGCAGGACGAGGACCTCATCGAGCTCGTGGCCGGGGACGCGGGCGCACCTCGTCCCCGTCGCGCGCAGGCTCGCGGCGACAGCGGCTGCCCGTTAACAAAAGGCCGCGGATTGGCGGCCTGTCGGCTCTCGGCGCGAAGTCCTGCAGACCAAAGCCATTGTTCCTGATGCGCTTTCTCTGACCGGCGCCGGCTGAGGCACCTGACCCGGGCGGCCCGGCCCCGAAAAATCGGGCCCGTCAGAAAATAATCTACGCATTGGAGGGGCGCGGGTCGGGGCAAGACCCCTCTCCAGAGGATCTGACCCCCCCTCCCCCCTGCCAGGGTTCGGGGCTTCTGAGCCGGCTGCGGCGCTCCTCGCGCTGCTTCAGGCGGTCGTGGTACCAGCG
>NZ_JCACKG010000305.1:0-35008 GCF_059505265.1 Myxacorys chilensis
AGATTTTATTTGCTTTGCTTCCCCTGCCGCTTCTAACTAGCAACTTAAGTTAATACAAGAATTCAATCTTGGTGGCGTTCTTGCATAGACATTTGTTGTTGAACGACATTTGTTGAACTTTAAACAGGCAAGCAAATGGTAAACGTTGCTCCCTGTCCTACGACACTACTTACTGTTATGCTGCCACTATGCGCCTCTACAATGCGTTTAGCGATCGCTAATCCCAGTCCCGTGCCACTACTACGCGATGGATCAGTGGTGTAAAACTGCTCAAAAACTCTAGGTAAATCTCGTTCATTAATTCCCGTTCCTTGATCCTGAATTGTGATTTCTGCTTGTTTTCCTTGCCGATGTCCCCTAATGAAGAGCTGAGTGTTTGGCTTAGAGTGTTTGATAGCGTTGTCTAAAATGTTGAGGAGCGCTTGCAGCAGTCGCTCAGAATCACCCTGTAATTGCACATCTGTGACATTCACGATCGCAGTGACAGGATGCGCCTGCATACGCGGAGCCATAGCGTTGACCGCCCGATCAATTAACCCTTGTAGTGATATAATTTGCCGCTCTAAGTAGCTGACCCCCGCTTCTAGCCGACCCAGATCCAACAAATCGTGAATCAAACGGGACAACCGCTTAGTTTCACTCTCGATCGTTTCAAAGAAGCGATCGCGCA
The DNA here is from genome assembly GCF_059505265.1 of Myxacorys chilensis. NCBI lineage: Bacteria > Bacillati > Cyanobacteriota > Cyanophyceae > Leptolyngbyales > Leptolyngbyaceae > Myxacorys > Myxacorys chilensis. Next base: position 671 of record NZ_JCACKG010000305.1, read on the forward strand.
GTTCAGGGTCCTCTACGGCACCGCTTTTGAGGGCTTCTACCGTAACTTGAACATTACTAATTGGAGTCCGTAATTCGTGAGAAACGTTTGCCAGAAACGCTCTTCGTTCTTGATCGAGCGAGGCCAATCGTTCACTCATTCGGTTCAATTCGATCGCTAACTGACCTAATTCATCCTTCTGAGCGATCGTGAGGCGATCGCCAAATTGCCCACCTCCTAAGCGGATGGCGAAGTTTCGCATCGTCTCAATTGGAGCGGAGAGGCTACGAGCCAAGCGCTGACTAATTAGGGCACACAGCAAAATGGTGAACAGCAGGGTTATCAGCACTGCCCAGATAACACCCATAAATTGACGCTGGAACTGCCTCAATGTCACGGACATTCGCAAAATCCCCAAGACCTTGCCGTTGCGAGTAATGGGTCGGGCAATATATAAGCGATCGTCAGCGGTCAGAACTCCTTTCGCGATTCCCTGGGCGGAACGATTCTGCAACGCCTCTTGAATACCTGGAACCTCATACCAATTTGTGACGAGTCGGTCCGTTGCCAAGGCAGATGTAGCAAGCAACTGTCCTTGGGCATCAAGCACGCGCAGTGTAATTGTATCTGGTGCGCCATAGCGTTCTGTCAACCTGCGAATTTGTTGCAGATCCTGTTCTTCCATAGCATCAGCAACACTTTCGCTTAAAGCCGAAGACCAGTTATCTAATTCGGTTTGGCGCACTTGCATGAAATAGACATAAAACGACCAGAGGATGTATCCAGCCATCAGCGAAGTGCCAAGTACAACCAGAAAAATGTAGGTCGCTAACAGCTTTGCGTGAATCGAACCCCACTTCAGACGAATGGGACGCATTGGTGACTTCATGACTCAGACATAGTATTGGCATGGCGACGCAACACTGTTCTAATGCGGGCTACCAGTTCACGGGTATTGAACGGCTTTGTAATGTAATCATCTGCCCCTGCTTCTAAGCCGCGCACTTTGTCCATATCTTGGTCTTTAGCCGTGAGCATCACGATCGGGACGTTAGAAAATGCTCGAATCCGCCAACAAACTTCCATGCCATCCGCTTCTGGCAGCATCAGATCCAGCAGAATGATATCGGGCACCTGCTTATGAAATTGCTTAATTGCACTCAACCCACTGTCCGCCGTCACGACTTCAAAGCCTTCTTTTCGCAGGGTATAAGTGAGGCTCTCGCGCAGGGGTGCTTCGTCGTCTACAAGTAAGATCTGAGGCATGGTTCAACAAAATTGCTTCTTTGTAAGGATACCTCGTCAGCAAATTAGCAAATCATCTTTCTTCAGAGGGAGTTATATTTCGATACAGAACACAATTTAGATTTCGATACAGAACAAATAGAGCTGGTAGAGCGTTCTGCTGAGACAGAATTGCAGGTACATTAAGGAAAAGAAAATTCAGATCTGTTTGTATGAATCCTGCTGTTAGTCTGCTTCGTGCGACCTCCTACGATCGCATTCCACTGCGCCGCTCACTCGAAACGTTGCTAGAGCCAATGGGAGGAATCGCCGCGTTTGTTAAACCGGGCGATCGCGTCTTACTTAAACCCAATCTGCTCACTGGAGGGCGACCCACCAAAGAATGCGTTACCCGTCCTGAAGTCGTGCATTGCGTTGCACAAATGGTACAAGAAGCAGGCGGAAAGCCATTTCTGGCAGACAGTCCCGCGTTTGGATCTGCTTTCGGAGTCGCTAAAGCAAACGGTTATCTTCCCCTAATCGAAGAATTGGATTTGCCGATTGTCGAGATGAAGGGCAAACGCTATGAAACCGTGAGCGACGACTTCAATCATTTACTGCTCTCCAAAGAAGCAATGGAGGCAGATGTTGTGATTAATCTGCCCAAAGTGAAATCTCACATGCAGTTAACGGTAACGCTGGGCACTAAAAATCTGTTTGGCTGCGTTCCGGGCAAAATGAAAGCTTGGTGGCATATGGAAGCGGGCAAAGACCGAGAGCGCTTTGGCAGAATGCTAGTTGAAACCGCTCGGACCATTGATCCAGATCTAACAATTCTCGACGGGATTATCGGACATGAGGGCAACGGTCCGAGTGGAGGGGAACCGAGAGAACTCGGTATCTTGGGCGCTTCAGCGAATGTATTTGCCCTCGATCGCGCTGTTGTTGAAATTCTCCAAGTCGATCCAACCTCAATTCCCACGATCGTCGCCAGTGGTCAACTTGGGTTGTGTCCTGAGCTAGACGAGATTGAATTTCTGCATTCACGCCCAGAAGATCTAGCGATCGCAGACTGGAAACTGCCTGAAACAATCATGCCTATCGACTTTGGTGCGCCGCGTGTGCTTAAATCTACCTTTAGGCACTTGTATATTCGCTTCATTAAAGAACCGATATCAGCCTACCGTTAGAGAAATCTGAAGGAAATATTACGAATTAAGGCTATATCAATTATTTCTTTTAAGCTTATAAAAATTAATGCTCAAGCCTTAGCTTCCAATCCTTCTAGAACGCCTCCTGAGTTTGCGTCAAGTTTTGGATCTATTCATTAAGCTTCTCGTAACTCTTGTGTCATCTTATGTGATATCGGCCTAGAGGCTACAAGGTTCAGTATGGTGAGAGCAGACAACGCTCAACCTTAGAACTAAGTGCAACCCTCTATGCCTCCTTTAATGATTCGCCAACTCTGGTCGCTTGTCGAAACAGCACAAGCGGCTTCTCTAGTTAATCTGGACGATTCGAGTCTAGTGCAATGGTTACTGCATCAGTTTGGAGATAAGCAGTCTCTCAATGCCGAGGAAACCAATATTTTGTCTAAATATATTCACGCCAAACTCTCGCTGATTCGCGATTTAGCTTACGATCGCATTGCTGCCAATCTCTAAATCTCCACTTAACATTGCGGATTGTCTTACTTCCCACGTCTCACACCTTCATATTGCTCTGTATTGATCCGCCAAATACCCTTGTATTAAGAAATCCTCACCGACTGCTTCAGTGGTGACTTGCGTTAGGGACAAGGCTTGCGTCATTTCGGTTAAGCCTAACTCTCCAACTGGGGACGGAGTATGATTTCCGCCAATAATTTTGGGAGCAATGAACGCCCAAACTTTTTGAACACACTGGTCTGCGATCGCTCGCGCCGCTAAGGTTCCGCCGCACTCCCACAGAACCATATTCAGCCCGCGATCGTATAACTGCCTCATCACTGCAGCAGGTGTTAACGCCTCCAGCACGATCACCTCTACGCCTTGATCGACCAGCTTTTTCTGCGTTTCTAAATCGGCATCAGGGCTGGTGAATACAACAGTTGGAGCGACAGTTGTCTGCCAAAGATTGGCGATCGTGGGCAGGTCAAGGACTCGGCTCATCACAACGCGCAATGGATTGTGAGGCGCAACGCCGTGAGTCGTTAGAAACGGATTGTCTTGACGAACAGTATTGCCACCAACAACGATCGCATCACACGCCGATCTCAACTGATGCACCTGATGTCTGGCTGCTTTTCCTGTCACCCAGTAGCTGTGTCCCGTTGTCGTCGCAATCTTTCCATCAATTGTCATTGCGTATTTGAGAATACCAAATGGGCGACCCTGTACAATCCGATGGACAAAGGCTTCATTCAAGGTCTGACAATCTTTTTCTTCAACGCCAACCGTGACATCAATTCCTGCCGCTTGCAGTTTAGCAATGCCTTGACCTGCTACTTGAGGGTTGGGGTCTACCATGCCGATCACAACTCGCTGGATTCCCGCCGCGATCGTAGCGTCAGCACAGGGCGGTGTGCGTCCATAGTGGCTGCACGGCTCTAGATTGACGTAAAGCGTTGCACCCAAAGCGCGATCGCGGGCCTGTCTCAGGGCAAACACTTCCGCATGAGGCTCGCCTGCTTTCGGATGAAAGCCTTCTCCCACAATTTCGCCATTTTGAACAATGACGCAGCCCACCATCGGATTTGGAGCCGTGCGTCCTAAGGCGAGGCGTGCCAATTTTAGGCAGCGCTGCATCATGCTCAAATCAACGTTAGGCAGAGAAGTCATAGTATGGAGTAGCAGTACAGAAGTTGATAACATTCCACTAGAGCAGCTTGATTCTAGATTAAACTCTCATGATTAATATTGAACCGATTGATACCGATTCAATCAATTCAGTGCCGCACACACCAGCTTATGCAAGCTTCGACTTCAATACGGATAGATTGATGCACTTCATTGAGTTTATGGGGCGGGGATTTCAAGGAGTCACACCAAAAGCTAATTTATCAAAAATCAAAACCATTCTCTCTGCACCCAATGATCTAGAACAAGAGTTAAATCCAGAAGAGACTAGCAGTGGAGCAAAGAAGCCCAATTTGACAGCAGGTCATATAGCAGAGATCAATGAAGAAATCTCAAATTATACAGAGATGATGAATGCGCATCTCTCCGGGTTCAGTGTAGGAGTAGAGTGGATACCAGTGTTGATAGTCACCATCGTTGAGACCTATCTCTTGGATGTGCTTGTCTATGCCGCCAGTACTGACCCTTCACTTATGAAAAAATCTGAAATGTCTGCTTCATATTCTGAAATGACAAACGCTTCATCATTAGAAGGATTACTTCAAGGTCTAAGATACAAATGGGCTAGAAAGTTTATCAATGAGGGAGGCCCGAAATATTGGATTTACACCCTTACGAAGATGGGCGCTCGTGGGTATAGCTCAGAACTTACAGAAGAAATGGAAACTCTTTGGGGTATCAGGCATCTGATTGTACATTCAGCTGGAATTTCCACGCCTGATTTTGTTCGTCGTCATCCGGACTGTGGTGTAGCAGTTAGTGAGAAAATTCAGGTGAAGTGGAATCAGTTAGGTGATTGGATTAAACACGTTTATCACTTTGTTGACGTAACTGAAGACTATTTTGTAAAACGTTGCAAGCTGAAATCTTGAAAAACGTAGGGCTAAGTTTTATCAGCTGTGTAGACAAAGCTCTGCCTAACAATCCAGTACCCGTCGACCATATAAGGATAGTTGAGGGCAAAAAGCCACTAGCAGCAACTGAATGGAGTTGCTAGTTTAATAGTCAAATTCTATCCGTCTAGTTCTACCTGTAAGATTTAGAAGTGTAGCAAGAGTGCGCTACAGCCGGGACGTTGAATAGTGGCTTAGTACCTCCTGTCCCCAGCGTACGATTCCCTCCGATCCTTCAATCATCAGGAGATATTGACCGCGATCGACATGATGACGATAGATACTGGCCGTTGTGCCTTCTCCAAACAACCCAAATAGCCCGCCCAGCACTGCCCCAGTAAATCCACTCACCAAGCCGCACGCTGGAATCAGCAGCATGGATTGAATTCCTGATAAACCTACACTTTGAAACGTCATAGCGACGAAGAGAGCCACGCCAATGATTGAGCCAAGCATACCTGCAATCAAGCCCAGCGATCGCGCTTTGCGTGCAGCAATCTGCATAGGTTTGAGCAACTCGACACGTTCAGGATTACTGTAGCCCTCACCCACGATCGCGAGATGCTCTGGGGAAACCCCATGATAATGAAGCAAACGATACGCCTGGAATGCAGAACTCTCATCAGGAAATACCAAGACGGCAAGATGAGTCTGTCGGCGCACTAGACCAGCTTTATTCAAGAAGCGATTGACTGACACAGGAGAAGGTAGGGAGAATGGCGGTTTCTGTTTGAATTCTAAACCCTTGACATAGGAATACCTAGAGCTAATGGGAGGAATTTAATATTTTTTTGGGTATGGGGGTTTGAAGAGGCATTCCTCCTGGTGAAGCGGGCCAAAACCTTCCCTTATTTTTCATCCTCTACAATGGAAGTGTTCGTTATCTATAGATCCCCATGCCTCCCCGTTGGTCTCGCATTCCCGATCGCAAAGATCCTGACTTCCGTCGCCTTGACGATCGCATGACGTTTGCCACTCATGTTGCGCTGTTTAGCGCCTGTAATTCTGGAGCGTGGTTCTTCCGACTAGCGCAGCATCCAGATTGGACGTGGACAATTTGGATGACGGGCACTTGGCTGGCCGTGCTGGTGGCGCATGGAATTTATATCTTTGCGATCGCAGACTACTCAGAACCCAGCAACTCCTAAGCAACGCACACCAAAACCAGCCAATAGATAGGAGTTCTATTCATCAAGATAGAGTAATTGTTGGGTAGTTGCTCTTGCTAGATCTACGAATGCTGGACAACTTGTAAACTTACCGTTTAAAACTCCTATGGCTATAAGTTCTTCTGAAGCAATCGAAACCTTGGCAGCCGAGATTGGTGAAAACGTTTATATGGATATTGCCAAGTGGCATCTTTACCTTTCTGATGCTCATCTGCACACGGTTCTAGCTGAAAAGCTGTTTCCGATGATTTCTAACGGACAGGCGATTGAGGAAGATCAGGTGCTAACCGTTCTGAATGGCATTCCCGTGAAACTTGGTGGTGGTAAACGCGAGGTTCCACTAACGGATTTGCTGCCGATGCAATGTCAGGTCAACTTGATGGACACCCTCGAAGAGTTTCAGCGCAAACTGTAAGATACATCTCGACGTTTAGATATAGCTAACTCATGCTTTCTAGATGTAGCGATCGTACCGTCTTGTAATTGCAGAAACAGACGCACTACTCACCATAGTGCGTCTGTTTGCTTATCCTGCTTTACTGGAAGAATTGCAATCTTCTAAAGTGGCAAAAATTGCCTTTACTGTTTGGGAGTATCAATTGGCTTTCCTTGCACGGTTGGAGCTGACTCTACGCCTAGAATCTTCGAGATTGTGGGGGCAATATCGATATTTCTCACCTGAGAAAGTGTCCCGTTACTAAAAGTAGGTCCAGCCGCGTAGAAAATCGCGCTCATGTTAGGCGATGTTGGGTCGTACCCGTGAGCGCCATAAAAGCTGGGCACTGAGAACACGGGAGCTTGGGTTGGAGCATCTCCCAAGCGTTGCACAACCGGAGTTTGAGTCCCATCGAAGTTATAGCCTTCGATCAGCAATGCAAACACATCCCCAGAGTCCTGTCCGATAAACTCACTGGTTGCTCGACCAAACGATGGATCGGTTAGGTCAGTCGGAAGGGGCCGATCGTAGATTTTGTCAAACACAGGTCTTGTTCCATCAACATACTTCGGGTTGGTGTCTACAAAGTTTTTGAGGGCCTCTGTTACCTGCTTCTGCAAGGTCACATATTCTTCGCGACTTACGGTTCCGTTGGGTTCACGCCCTTGCAGGTTGAAGTAAACATTAACCGCCGGACCAGATGTGACCGCGCGGACTTTGTTCGAGTCAAAGCCCTGACTTTTGAGAAAGTTATTCAAGTTAACGGACGTGTAGAACGGAGCGAACCCGTGATCGGAAACAACAATGATGTCGCTGTTGGGAACACCATTACCATCAACTCCCACCGTTTCGATAATTTTTTGAACCGCTGCATCAGCCGCCTTGTAAGCCGTTTCTACATAAGAGTTGTAGCGCTCGATCTTTGCCTTGTCTTGTCCAGTTCCAATCGAGGTTGGATCAAGGGGATTGGTTGCCTGACGAGGATCGCTAATTAAGAACTGATGCTGCGAACCATCGGGTTGCTCAATGTAAGTCAAAACTAAATCGGCATCAGGGTTTTGAGTAATCGATCGCAGTGCAACGCGAGTTTGATAATCGACAAAACTTTGAACTTGATCGTCGTAAATCGCTTCTAACTCGGCGTCAGAGAACGCATTAAAGCCGGGACTAAGCTTCTGCGGAATTCGGAAGTCGGGTTGAGGTGCCCAGAAGCCAACATTGTTGTTGATGTCGTCTACATTCGCTTGCACAGCTGGGGTGGCAGGAATGAAGTTGGCAGAGTAGCGAGCAAACCGGACAGTTGAAAGGTCAGGAGCAAAATTGCTGACATAGAACGCCGTTCCCGCCTGATTAGAGCTACCTTCTAGGTAAAACGGATTGGACGTTTTGCTCCCCGCTTTCACATAAGCCGGACCCGTTGACGGGAGGCTAAACGGACCCGATTGGACTCCTAACGTAGCATCGAAGAAGACCAGCGTGTCATAGTCAACTTTGTTGTCGTTTGTGGTGTCTAGGGCGGCAGCTTGAATGTCGTAGTTAACGCCACCCACTGTGAATGTATCAAACGAATTTTTCGTTTGCAGCACCGAACTGTAGACCGTTTTTCCTGCGCTTGAAAGCTGCGAAACAGTGCGATCGCTAGCCGTTGCAAAATCGGCTGCTGTTAAGTTAAAGCCTTGCGCTCCGACGCCTGCAAACGCGCCAAAGGGAACGGTGTAATCGACGGTACGATCGCTAGCGGGTTGGACGATCGGACCATCCGGCAATCCCGGAATTTTGACATCGACGCCATCTGCACCCGGAAATGTTGCCGCGACAACTTTCTTACCATTATTTCGTAAGTTAATCCAAAGCGGTTCAGCCGTTGGCTCAGCACCTTCGGTAGCTCCATGCACATCGAAAGTGTAACCGCCAATCGGTGCGCCAAATCCACTAATGTTTTGGGTAAATGGACTTGCAACTAAGTGGAAACTATTGGCGTTGATGTCATTGTTGGCGGCATTAGAACCCGTTGCGATCGCGATGTGACTTGGGGCCGTGAGCGAAGGTGTAATCGTTTCGTTGCGATCGGCAGAAACGCCTTTATTCTTGAGTAGCCCTAAGCCTTCATCCTGCTTCAAAACTCCTGACTCTAAGTACTGATTCACAAGGCGAGGCGTCGCACCATCGAGAGAAATCACAATTACTTTGGGTTTAGGAGTGGGAGTAGGCAACACTAGGTCGAGCGACTGATCCAACTTAATCTGAATGAACTCGCTGTTATCGGCTTGTCCTGGTTTGCGACCGACGCTGAATGGATAGTTGTTGTCGTTTGCAATCAACAGCGTTTGAGGATCAACAATCAACACATCTTCGATGGTGACGAAGGGAAATGTAAACACCCCATTCTTAGTTCCATCGCCTCCGATTTCACTTGGATCGGCAATGTTGAGCAGATCTGCCAGCAATTCTTTCTTGACAAAGCCCTCGCGATCGCGCTCATTGATATCGATTTTGTAAAGCTTCTTCGAGCGGGCTGGATTTGTGACTGCCGGATCACTTGCATCACCCTGACCATTATCCCGTTCGATCACGATGAACTCATGATCGTTGATTGCCGTCATATCCCCGATCGCATGATTGGGAGCGTTCAAACGGTAGGCGTAAACGTTGCCAGTATATTTTTTAGTATTGGTATCGAATTCAGAAATAAACAAGCGATTCGGATTTGAATCGGTGGTCGTTGCCCCTTCTAGCAGAGTGTAGAGCTTAGAGCCATCGGGACTGCTCGCCATGCCCTCAAAGCCTCTAGACCGAGCCAGATTCGCTGCCTTTATCTTATCGGCTTCAGAGAGACTGGCAAATGCGGGGTTATCGGGCGATCGCACAAAATCTTGCGTCTCGTAAGCTTTTGTGCGATCGCCCGTGTCTGAAAAATCAGTGAAGTAGCCGTCTACTCCGAGTTCAATAAATTGACGAATCTCTTTTTCTGGATCGCCCTTGTAATCTGATGCTAGATAACGCGGTTCGTTGCGGAAGGTGTAAGGATGAACGAGCAGACCCGCGTTGTGCGCGTCTTGTACCAGCGTTGTTGGAGTAGTGAGCGTCTTATCCGCATCATCGACAGAACCATTCCCATCGACATCATCGGCTTTGCCATCGCCATTCGCATCTGTCCCTTTAACCGAGACAATCATGCGCTTCCAGGGGCCAATGCCATCAGCGTAAGTCGCTACTTCTGCCAATCCTTCGGGCGATCGCAGATCTTTATACGTGCGCGAGTCACCGTTTGCAACAAAATCGTAAGGTTGTACCTCGATCAGCGAACCATCTAAAGCCGTGTCGGCAGCGTCCATCAACTGAACGAGCGGTACATCAATCAAGCCGTTCAGCTTCTTTAGATTGCCAACTTCAAAGGATTGAATAAAGACGCGACTGGGATCGGTGAAATTGTTGTCTTTTAGAATTTTTACCAACGGTTCTTCTAGCGCCAACCCTTTTTCAGCGTGATAGGTGGGATGCTTGGTTTCGGGGTAGATGCCAATCTTTTTGCCTGTTGTCGCTTCGACAGTTTTCACAAAGTCGATGATTTCTTGCAACGTCGGAATTTCAAACTGACCGTTGAACGATTGATCTCGGAACGCTAACCGCTCTTTTGCTCGCAGAGTTTTGATTTCTGCCAGCGTGAAGTCGTCGGCAAACCAGCCGCTTTCGTCTTTGCCATCGATCGTTTTCGTGGTGAAGCGATCGGCAAATTCGGGATGGTCTGCAACATCGGTTGTGTCTTTGATGTTGACTTCATGACGAGCGATCAGCACACCGTCTTTGGTGGATACTACGTCTGGTTCAACAAAGTCAGCGCCTAGCTCGATCGCATATCGATAAGCTTCCAGCGTGTGTTCAGGGCGATAACCACTCGCGCCCCGATGTCCGATTACAAGCGGATCTTGTCCGTTCAGCGTATTGAGCTTAGACGGATTGGGGGTCGCAATAGGCGCTTCGAGCAGCGTTCCTTTAGCATCGGTGTGCAGCAGGAATGGACCGAATTCTTCACCAAACCAGTAGGTTCCATCCGCAGCGCGACGGAACGACTCTAGATCAAAGTCGGCTCCGGTTAGCAATCGGTTTTGCTTAATGCTCGGATCAACTGGGATTCCACCCGGTTGGATCTTGTCGCTGTTAGGGTAGGTTTCTAGATCCGCAACAATTGGTTGAACGCCTTTGAGAACTCCATTCTTGTCATTGAGTTGAACAAAACTATCGGCAGTAAAGCCCTCTAACTTGTCTCCCGTTTTTAGATTGACCGGAGAAACACCCCCAGTTTCAAAATTTGGCTCAACGGCATAAAAGCGCAGCAACGCATCAGCAGAATTGGCTTTCGAGCCGTAGCCATTGTCAGCTAGCACCAAGTAGGTTCCGGCTTTCGCACCGGGCAGCACCGCAGAGAAGCCTTGCACAGGTTGACCGTCAGGAGCGCTAAACGGAACAGGAATTCCATTCGAGTTGACTGTACTCACGCTGCCGTCATTGTTAAGGGCGAGAAATTGCCCAGAGGTTGCGCCCGTTGCGAAGGTGTTAGCGGGCAGCACAGAGCGTTTCACCAACTCTGTTTTCACGTCTGGAATGACTTGATTGTTGCTGTCTAGACGAACGAAATTTACCTCATCGATCGCAGTCGGTTTAATGCCCTTGAGAAGCGCTAAAACTGACCCCGTGTCTGTTAATTTCACCAGGGTATCGCTAGCGTTTTCACCTGTGCCTGACACGATCGAGAGTTGCTCAAATTTCACATTCTCTGGCAACGCGATCCGATCTTCTTCGAGTTTAGAACCGATGCCGCCGAAGTTTACGATCGCAACGGTGTTTCCTCCAGAAACCGCGAAGGTTTTCTGTCCACCTGAGCCGTCAGAGGCGGGAAGTCCAAGGGTAGAACGAACAAGATCAGCCACATGAAAATAAAGCGTATCGCCCATTTGATAGGTCGTATACGCTGCCGTGCCACTGGCGTTAGAAGTCAGGGCTGCATTTGGGCTGCCGTTTGCGCTACTTGCTTGCAACGACTGAGGCGCGGCTTGTAGATCGATCTGAGATCGGCGAGATTGCTCGATGTTAGTCGTCAAACCACCATTACTCGAAGAAGCAGATGTTCCAATTAAAAAGCTATCTATGAACACTCGTTGACCCTCAAAAGACTCGAAAGTTGACTGCACACACAGTTAAAGCAATGTAAAGCGAATCAAATTGAGATTATTTTTATTTTTTGTATGCAACATCAAGTTGAATGGTTAGAATTAACCAATGCAATGGCTATCTAAACCCAAAACGTATTCTTTAAAAATCGAAATACGAATAAAAGGTTAGTCACCAATTGAACAAATTGTTTGACAAACGAATCAACGCTCATTGCTTAAACACACATTGAACAGTAGTCTATTAAGTTAATGAATTAGCTAATGCTAGGTTAAGACTTGACTAAATTAAGTTCTCAACGTTTCTACTAAATCTCACTCCAAATTAGAGCCACATTAAAAACGGATGAATCGGAAGCTGATGCAGTGACTTACTGATCGCTTATCCAATTCATCCGCTTGTGTCTATCAGCAATGAAGACACAAATTAATTGATCGAAACGTTGATCGCAAGCTTATGAGCTAAATCCAATAACAGGCGACTGGCAGATTGGCGTTCGATCGCAACATGATGTAACCACTGAAGGTATAACTCCTGCGATCGCTCCAACGAAACACCCAAATTTAATTGCTGACTCAAATCAATCAGTTTTCCCAAAAATTGAATTTGGAGGTCTGAAGGTTCCGGGTCGTATAGGAGAGTTTGCAGCGATCGCGCTATTGTGCGCTCTAGAATCTGCCGTGCTTCAGGAAGGTGAAGCTGACAACGTAAGTGACTTGCCTCGGTCGCGATCGCGTCAAGCTCAACCAAATCATGGGAATTTGGATCGTGTTCTAGTGATCGCAGCGTCACCAAAAGTCGATGTCCTAACGCAATTTCTGCCGCCACCTGCAACTCTCGTGGCACAGGCAGTTCATCCCGGTGAAAAGCAATTAGAACGCCATAGTTATCGCGATATACCTGCGTGTAAAGCTGATCGAGCCGTGTCAGGGTTTCCTGACTCAATAATTGCATGATTCGATGCCGCTCTTCTGCAAACAGATCTTGCAGACTGTAAGAGCGATCGTTAAAGTACCGATTCATCGTCAGAATCGTTTTAGCGGCACTTCCTTGACTCAGCGCTTCAGACAGATTTTCTTTTAATTGCGTATACTGTCGTCGCCCAGAGAACGGCTGAATGCAGCAATGAAAATCCCAGCCACTGAGATGCAGCACCGCAAACACGAGATGTTCTGTTTCGCGAGTGATCTCTGAGGTGAGTTGGAGTTGCCCGATCGCCAAGCTCATCGATCCCATCCGATGCAGTTGGTAATCCAGTTGGTTTGCAGTGTAGCAGTACACTCGCTCTTCTCGGCTGTAGGTCGCGAATAAAGAGCTAATCGCATAGTGAGCCGCGACTTGCTCAAAACTAATCTGAGCCGGGATCACCAATTGCCGATAGACTTCTGCTCCCGTTTTAAAGCAGTCAACATTACTGGGCGCAAGGGCTAAGCGTTTGATAAAGCCTTTCTCAAGCTGCACGCCCGCCACGTCACCCGCTAGTTCTAGCGCACGAGCGGCATAGCGGAGAATTTGAGTGCCTTCTGGTCGAGACAGTTCTTCAAAGAACCAGCCGCAGCTTGTGTACATCAGCATGGCATGACGCTGCATTTCGAGCAATCGCAACGCATCGAGCCGCTCTGACGCGTTCAGTCGGTGAGACTGATGCTGAGCGAGAAATTTTTGAACAATGGCAGGCGTGCGCGATCGCACCACTTGAATGTATTCATCCCGCGCCAGCCACGGGTCAGAAAATAGCTTTCCGCCCACCTCTTCATAGACTTTGACCATCTGATCCCGCAGCCAGTCCAAGGCATCCCGCAGGGGGCGACGCCACTTTTGATTCCACAGTCCACCACCCCCGCAGCCACAGTCATCCTGCCAGCGATCGACACCGTGAGCACAACTCCAAGCGGTAACAGACTTGAGTTCGACTTCCCATTCAGGCGGCGTCAGGCTGAGGTAATGGGCAAAGTTAGTCACTGTCCAACCGCGATCAGGAAACTCGCCGACAAAGGCATACGCCAAACATTTCTCCGTGCCGCCTTTATGATGTCCAAACGTTTCCCCATCCGTTGCCACTGAAATCAGTTGCGACGGGCGGTGATCCCCGCGCACGGCTTGCCCTAAACGCCCTGCCAGATGGTGGGAACTGCTGAGTGCCTGATCAAATCCCATGTCGCGGGAAATTGGGCCGTCGTAGAAGAAGATATCGATAAACGGAGCGGGGGAATCAGAATCGTGGTTGGGCAAAAAGCAGCGATAGGGACGAGTGGGATCAATTTGACTGCCGCCGACTTCGTGCCAGTCTGCTTGGGCTAGAGGGCGGCAGCGCTGCGCTTGAGAAGGCGCGAGAACAATGAACTTGATTCCTTCTGCAACCAGCGCTTCTAGCGTTGCGTAATCAACAGCAGTTTCGGCTAGCCACATGCCTTCGGGATCGCGCCCAAAGTGAGATTTGAAGTCCTCTTTGCCCCATCGAATTTGAGTGTGCTTGTCTCGCGCATTGGCAAGCGGCAGGATCATGTGATTGTAAGCTTGAGCGATCGCATTGCCGTGTCCATTTAAGCGATCGCAGCTTTTGCGATCGGCATCAACGATACGTTGATACACTTCCACATCGTGACGCTCAATCCAACTCATCAAAGTTGGGCCAATATTAAAGCTGAGATACTCATAGTTATTGACGATCCCCACGACTTCGCCGCGATCGTTGAGAACTCGCGCAAATGCATTGGGGCGGTAACATTCGTGATGAATTCGCTCATTCCAATTATGAAAGGGAGCCGCACTGGGTTGACGCTCGATCGCATCTAAATAAGGATTCTCGCGAGGCGGCTGATAGAAGTGTCCGTGAACAGTGATGTAGACTCCCGTTGTCGTCTGAGGGGAAGCGATCCCCGGAGGGTTAAAGGCTTGAATCATCGCTGCTTCAGCGATTTCTGAAGAAGATAATTGAGAGGGCGCATCAGGAGTTAATGTCATGGAAGTAAGACCAAAAGATTATGAGAGCTTCTGAACGGCAACGCTGGGGCTAAAGCTTTTTAAATTCTGCAAGTCTCAGAGCCTAACATAGAATGCTTATTAGTTTCAGACTCTAAGCTTTAAGCTCTAATTATTAGTAAGTCCAATTCTTCGACAATGCCTTCGCAACGGTTACGTAGCTGTTAGTGTGAACAGTTTAGTGAAGCTCAAGAAAATCACAATCTAACTCAAAGCGTAACTTATTGATCATCTAATCCACGTCCTGAGTTAGATTGCGATCGCATCTGATGTGATTGGAATCATGAACAATATTGCTAAGCGATTCACCACACTGGGTTTATCACTAACTTTCATTGAATCGCAAAATGCATTCAGTTAGAAGCGTTTGAACTTTTGTAGACCAAATTTACGATTTCGCTACACTTTGCAATTTCTCTCTATGCTCTGGTACGCCATGAGGAAAGGGATGAGAGATGCCTGCGGCAACGCTTCGCACGGAAGAGAACCTTCGACCCGCTTTGCGAGAAGGATGAACTAAGAAGTCAAACTGAATTCATCCCTACCTGTCAACGGCAAGTTCTGTTGCCGTGCTTGCATTGGCGCGATCGCTCGAATAGAATGCCATTGCCATCTGTTCTGATCCCGTTGCAGTACTTTCAGCCGCTAATTCCAAACTTAAACATTGAGCGACGTAAGTCGGATGCCAATCAGTTACGCGAGGAAGATCGAGCGGCTCACGACTGGTATCGCTTTGTGCTGTCATTTCCGCCTCACCTCGTGCAGCAGTACTTAGAGAAGTTTGGAATTACACCCGATCAGACGGTGCTTGATCCCTTTTGTGGAACCGGAACAACGGTCGTCGAGTGCAAGAAAAACGGCATTCCCACGGTTGGGGTTGAGGCCAATCGAATGGCCTGGTTTGCGAGTTGCGTCAAGCTCGACTGGACACCTGATCCCGAAGCGCTACTTCAGCACGCTCAGCAGATTGGCGCGATCGCACAAGTGCAGATTCAAGAGGAGCAAGTGCTGCGGACGTTGCCCGAAGAAAGTCAGAAATTGCTGTTGAAAAACTCCATTAGTCCGCTACCGCTTCACAAAACGCTGATTTTGCTCGACCAACTTCAACCGTCATCGCCTTCTCGCCATCAGCAACTTGCCTTAGCCAAAGCGATCGTGTTTTCGATCAGCAATATTCGGTTTGCGCCTGAAGTCAGCATTGGTAAAGCCAAAGCAGATGCGCCTGTTGTAGAGGCGTGGCTAGAAGCCGTGCGCGAAATTGCGAATGATTTGCCTCACCTCCAGCAGTTGCCTCCTACCCCTGCGACCATTCATCATGCCGACTCTCGCCAACTGTTAACGGTTTTAGAACCCGCCTCGATTGATGCGGTAATCACCTCTCCGCCCTATCCCAATGAGAAAGATTACACTCGCACAACGCGGCTAGAATCAGTTCTACTAGGATTTCTCAAAAACAAATCGGATCTTCAGACCTTAAAGCGGGGATTGATGCGATCGAACAGCCGCAACGTTTACACATCTGATGACGATGATCAGTGGGTAGTACATCATCCCGAAATTCAGCGGATTGCGCGTGAAATTGATGCGCGGCGTCTAGAACAAGGGAAAACGAGTGGATTTGAGCGCGTTTATGCTCAAGCTACAAAGTTATATTTTGGTGGCATGGCAAAGCATTTAGCCGATTTGCGCCATGCTTTGCGTCCAGGAGCGCGATTGGCGTATGTGGTCGGGGATCAAGCCTCCTATCTGCGCGTAATGATCCGCACGGGGCAACTGATTGCAGACCTTGCTGAAGCGTTAGGCTACGAAGTAGAAGCGATCGATTTATTTCGCACTCGTCTAGCGACCGCCACCAAGGAGCAACTGCGAGAAGAAGTTGTCCTGCTGCGGTGGACGGGCAAATTTCCAGTAAAGTATCACTTCAGTGACAAGCCGTTGTAAATAACCTAGGGTAACGTCAATTCGGGTTAAGCCATCAGTGCCAAAGCCACGCTCCAACCCGGCCTCGCTTCTCGACCCGTCCCCTTTCATTTCCCTTAGCGAGGGGGTGTCGGGGGACGGCTTCCGTCTCCTGACGAGCGGGGGCGCGGGGGGAAGTCCCCCGAATTGTGGCAACGCCACCCAACCCGCTCTAGCACATCTCGTCTTATCCCGAATTCACGTTGGGGTAAACAATTTAGAGCAATGTTCAGCTTTTGCAATTGCTACGATCGCGACTGAACTAGTGCTTTGTCAAACTAGGAACGAGGGATGAAAAAACAATCAGAACGGTTTCATCCTTCGTGACGAAGCGGGTCGAAGACATCCCTCAACTATCAAAGTTAATGCAACATCCCGATCCAAAAAATCCGCATCCGATGCCGGGATTTCCTCAAATTTGTTTTATCAACACCGTTGTCTCTAACCCAAACATCATCATCGGAGACTACACTTACTACGATGATCCGGAAGACTCCGAAAATTTTGAGCGCAATGTCCTCTACCACTATCCATTCATCGGCGACAAATTGATTATCGGTAAATTCTGTGCGTTGGCAACAGGCGTGACGTTCATTATGAATGGCGCGAATCACAAGATGTCTGGGTTCTCAACATATCCATTTCAGATCTTTGGCAATGGTTGGGAACGGGTAATGCCACAACTAAGTGAATTACCGTTTAAGGGCGACACTGAAATTGGAAATGATGTTTGGATTGGATACCGAGCCGTGATCATGCCTGGCATTAGCATCGGGGATGGTGCGATCGTAGCTGCAAAATCTGTCGTCACTAAGAGCGTCCCGCCTTATACGATCGTGGGCGGAAATCCAGCTTGTCCTTTACGAAAACGGTTTTCCGACGAAACAATTGCTGTTTTGCTAGAAATGGCTTGGTGGAATTGGGATATTGAAAAAATTACGAGAAATTTAGAAAAAATTGTTAGCGCTGATATCGAAGCGTTGAGACAATGCGTGTAGTTTTTCGTAAATTCAGTTTTTCAATAACTCATATTTCTTCAAAAGAAAACTGCCCTCTTCGCCAAAAACGAAAAGGGCACAGCGGAATTAAATTCTATTCTCTAGACATCATAGATACGGCATTCTGACGCATCTGGATTCTCATCACAGTAGTTTTGAAATTCAGTCTTCTGGCGACCGCGCTTATCTGACATAGCCGCTTGCACCTCTTCTACTGCATCCCAAGCTGCCGCACACTCACTGGAAACGTCACCGCTCGTTTTGCAGGCATCATGTGCCTGATCGATTAACTGATCTAACTGCTGCTCCATTGGCTGAGCATTTGCTTTTGATTGAGTCATTAGAATTACCTCGTTTTATGTTCTTCAGAACGCTCTACATTCAGATGTAGGAATTCAGATGCAAAATAGCGTTCTTCTCTGTTTAAGCTACTTAAATGTTTAATTTCACTTTAGCGCTGAGCCTTAAAATCCTAGTGGCTCTAGCGACAGATTTTAACAACTAAGATAGAACAGCCATTTCAACGGATCAAAATGGGGGCACGTAAAACTCCAGAGCAACTACCGCTAGAAGCGCAGACTGCACAGGGCAAGCTATCCAAGCCTTGAAGGAGCGCTTACGATCCCCATCCTTGGTGTCCTTCACACCCCTGTTTTTTAGAGACGCAAAACTTAACATCTCCGTTCACTTCGGTGCTACTCCTCCTTTTGGTAGATTCTTAAGAGATCACCGAATTCTGAGTAGTCGCGCCACCTAATTCTTCAAAATCGCCGATCGATATTGAGCCGCACTTAAATTTAGATTGCAAGAGCGATCGCACTGGCTTGAGTAGTTATTGGCGTTTCCCTTAATCTTTTTTAATCCTTAATATCCCTTAATGAAGTAATGATTAGATGAATAATTACAATGCTATTGAATAATTTGGTAGCAACGAGTTGATAGATCCAGAAGAGGGAATTCTTCGCTATTCATGAAAGATCTTCTAAAAGAAGTTTTAAGTTTTACTACGGAGTAAGATGGACTAAGCAAACGCTGATATTGGGCGAGACATGACTTCGATTCTAGTTAAATCTCCGAAACTAAACTCTCCTACAGTGCATCGTTTGTCGAATGGCTTAACGATCATTGCCGAACAGATCCCCGTCGATGCCGTCAACCTCAATATGTGGCTTAACGTCGGCTCTGCGATCGAGTCTGCTCCAATCAACGGCATGGCTCACTTTTTAGAACACATGATTTTCAAAGGAACTCAGCGCCTTGAGAGCGGAGAGTTTGAGCAGAAAATCGAGCAACGCGGCGCAGTCACGAATGCCGCGACGAGCCAAGACTATACGCATTACTACATCACAACGGCTCCCCAAGATTTTGCCGAGTTAGCGCCGCTTCAACTGGATGTGTTACTCAATGCCAGCATTCCAGATGATGGGTTTGAGCGAGAACGATCAGTGGTCTTAGAAGAGATTCGCCGCTCTGAGGATAATCCGCGCCGTCGCACCTATCAGCGGATGGCAGAATTGGCATTTGAGCGACTGCCCTATCGCCGCCAGGTTTTGGGTCCTACTTCGGTGATCGAACAACTCGTTCCGCAACAGATGCGAGATTTTCACTCCACTTGGTATCAGCCCCAGTCCATGACGGCTGTAGCCGTTGGCAATCTGCCCGTCGATCGCTTGATCCAAATCATTGAAGATAGCTTCACTCAACTTGCGCCCTCCACCTCTCGCCCCACACCTTACATTTCCTCTCCCTCTGCTGAAACGTCTTTCACTGAGATCGTTCGCCAAGAGTACACCGACCCAACTCTCAAGCAAGCTCGATTGATGCTGCTATGGCGAGTTCCGGGCTTGACGGACTTACAAAATACCTACGAGCTAGACGTTTTCACCAGTGTGCTAGGTCATGGCAGAACGGCTCGATTGGTAAAAGACTTACGCGAAGAGCGGGGATTAGTCTCTAACGTGTCGGTCAGTAATATGACCTACCTGCACCAGGGCGTTTTCGCGGTATCAGCGCAGTTGCCCGTAGAAAATGTTGATGCTGTAGAAGCCGCGATCGTATCTCACATCGAACAGCTACAATCCGGTCGCGTGACCGAAGCCGAGATGTCTCGCGTTCAAACTCAAGTTGCCAATCACTTTACGTTTGGCAATGAAACGCCCAGTGATCGCGCGGGTTTATACGGCTACTACCAAACCTTGGTCGGCGATTTAGAACCCGCCTTCAGCTACTCCGCCTATATTCAATCCCTCTCCGCCGCTGATCTTCAGGCTGCCGCTCAACAGTACCTCCCAACTGACGCTTACGGCATCGTTATTATCAAACCCGGTGAATAATTCCGTCGTGTGGTCTTGTCATGTGGTCTTCCATTGACGCTCAAATTTCTCAAGCAACCGGACGCTTGTTTGAAGCTCGCGATCGCAGTTCTGTCATAGGAGGCTGCATCAATCGAGGTTATCGCGTTTCTGATGGCAATCCTTCCGAGCTTGGCACCAATCGGGCGTTCTTTGTAAAACTCAATCGAGCCGATCAGGTTGCGATGTTTGAGGCGGAGGCGCTTGGTTTGCAGCAGATGCGGGAGACGCAGACAATTTTAGTCCCCCAACCCATCTGCTGGGGAGTGGCAGAGGGTTCGGCTTATCTGGTGCAAGAATGGTTGGATTTGGGTCGAGGTAGTAGCCAAGCCTGGACAGATATGGGACGGCAACTCGCCCAGCTTCATCAGGTTCAAACGGCGATCACGTTTGGATGGGAGCGAGACAACACGATCGGGTCTACGCCTCAGCTCAATCCCTGGACATCGGATTGGAGTGAATTTTTTACCCAGCATCGCATTGGCTATCAGATCCAGCTTGCCAATAAGCGAGGCGGACGGTTTCCCAAGCAAGACCGCTTACTTGCTTTCATTCCAAAACTGCTGGCCCAACACCAGCCCAACCCTTCGTTGGTCCACGGAGATTTATGGTCAGGGAATGCGGCAGTTACAGCGTCAGGGCAACCTACGATTTTTGATCCGGCGACCTATTGGGGCGATCGCGAAGTTGACCTCGCCATGACAGAACTATTTGGGGGATTTCCATCGGAGTTTTATGCAGGCTATAACGAGGTTTTTCCGGTAGATGCGGGATATCAGCAACGGAAGATTCTCTATAATCTCTACCATGTCCTCAATCATTACAACTTGTTTGGAGGCGGGTACGCCGCTCAAGCTAATCGAATGATGGAGCAGATCTTAAACGGTTAGGTTCGCTTGAGCGCCGCCCTTGACGCTCACAGCTATACCCTTGCTGTGACCAATCGCTCGAATTAACGTCACTGAGCCGAACCATATTTGGGCAGTTTGGCGAATAAACCTGGCTCACCAACGCCCAAACTAAACTCCGACCGACATCTAATCCTGTCTTCCAAGCAAATTCTCGATTACCAGGAATGCCTGGTTCTGGCGCGATCGCAGATTCTACCCAAATCCTATGAGAGCCGAGCAGAATTTGCGCTAACCACATTGCTCTTGGCAGATGGGTTTTAGAGGTAATTAGTTTTACATGACGAGCTTTCCACTGGCGGAGGGTTGGAATACTAAAGCAGAAATTGTCAAACGTCGATTGGGCACACTTCTCTAGCCAGATCTGTTCCATTGGCGCTTCAGCCTGCTCAAATATGGAGCGAATGCAAGGCTCAAGAGAACCTTGAGAAATTAAAATCGGCGTTGTGGGTGATTGCTTTGCTATGTGCGCGGCGGCGATCTCTCGCTGAACGCTGCCGCCCAATACCAATACCACATCTACAGGATGTGAAGCCGCCAACCAAAGCGAGAGCCAAACTGAGGCAAACCAGAGCAGTAATCCCGTCCCTAGCGCAGGAAGCAGTCTAAGGCGTTTCAGTCTGCTTTTTCGGAGTCTGAGCCGCTTGGGGAAGCGTGAAGATCGGTCGTCCTTTTTCATCAACTTTTTCCACTCCTCCCAGCGCTAAAATTTCTTGTTTTGCTCGCGCCTGAGTTTTGAGATCGCCCATTGCTCCGGCTTGCATGTACACAGCCGCCCATGCCTGAAAGCGAATCAGCTTGCTGTCTGGATCTGTCTTTAAGAACGTCGCTGACCCCGCAAAAACAGGGGCAAGATTTCGATATTCCTGCGTCTTAGCGCTCCAGTCAGCGGCCATTTCTAAAGACTGAATCGCTCCTGGAACATCTCCTAACAGCAACAGTTGATCGAGGGCGGCAAATCGCCAAACGACGAACGCCTTTGGGGTAATTTGCGGCGATAGCGCCTTCATTCCGCGTTGCATCAGAGTCAAGGCTTGTTCAGGTTGTCCGATCTGATGAGAAACTGTGCCCGATAGGAAGAGATAGGTGTCGGCAAAACGCGGGTCGCGCTGTGTGACAATATCAAAATACTTTGGGCTAAGAGAATAGTCCGTCTGCGATCGCGCCTCTTCATCTCCGTAGTACTGCAAAAAGTTGAGAAACGCCCAGTCTGCGATCAGATTGTCAAACCCGAAGCTCGGCGCTTTGCTCAATAGGTCTAACCGCAGCGATTCCTGTTTTTGCGCTTGCGTCGGATTTTCGACCCAAAGTGACGGTTTTTGAAGCTGTGTGCGTTGCATAGAAATGATCCCCGCGATCGCAGCCAGGGCGATCGCAGCCTGCAACCCAATGGTGATCCCAGCTTTGACAGCGGTAAGAACAGACGGCCTAACACTAAACTCCACAGGGCAACCTCGCAACAAATTGAATTAAATGAGGCAAATATTCTGATTAATATGCCCGGATTTGATGCAATTGTTGTGAAGACTGCAATCACCGTGTGCGATTTGCGTCAGATTGAGCTACATTACTCTTGCAGCCAAGACACTTTGTAAACTGTCCTGAAACTGTCACAATTCCTCCACGCCACCTGTGTACTCTGTTCATATTCTTCTCCGTCGAATTGCGGTCTTTTTTGCTCCGCACCCTTAATATTTTCGGTCATACTGATAGTCATAGTTCTAACCAAAGCAGTTAGATCTTCCAAACCTTTTGCAAGACTAACTAAATTTGCTAGAACATCTTGAATTCATCCGTATGTAGCTGTCCACCTTAAAATCAGCACCACCCTCAATGAATCGACCCTCGCTTCTCCAAGTAGCCCTCTGCAGTGGTGTAATCGCCGCTACAGCTACCACAACTCTGTTTGGTCCTGGTCGTTCGGTCCGCGCCGCACTGCAAGATAGCCCCAAGGCAATACTTGATGAGGCATGGCAGATCGTCAATCGCGAGTACGTAGACGGAACGTTTAACAAAAACAACTGGTCAACGATTCGTCAGGAGCTACTCAGCAAAAATTACACGTCTCGCCAGCAGGCCTACGATGCGCTGCGAGACGCTCTGAAAAAGCTGGACGACCCCTACACGCGCTTCATGGATCCAAAGCAGTTTGAATCGTTAAGCAGTCAGACTTCTGGGGAATTGTCTGGGGTTGGAATTCGGCTAGAACTGAACGAAAAGACAAAGGAATTAACCGTTGTCGAGCCGATCGAGAACTCCCCGGCGTTTAAGGGAGGCATTAAATCGGGCGATCGCATCTTGGCGATCAACGGCAAAGTCACAAAAGGAATGACCGTTGAAGATGCGTCAAACCTGATTCGTGGGGAAGTTGGAACTAAGGTGACGCTGAAGATTGGACGGAATGCCAGTGCATTCGATCTGCCCATTACGAGAGCAAGAATCGAATTGCAAGCCGTCCGCTATAGCCTCAAGCAAGAAGGCAAAAATCGAATTGGTTACATTCGATTGAACGAATTTAGCAGTCATGCCTCTACTCAAATGCGTCGGGCGATTCAGGATCTATCGACTCAGAAAGTCGATGGGTTTGTGCTAGATCTGCGCGGAAATCCGGGTGGTTTGCTGCAATCGAGCATCGAAATTAGCCGCATGTGGATGGATCGAGGCGCGATCGTTAAAACCGTGAATCGTCTGGGCGGTAGCGAAGAGTTTACGGCTCGCAATACGGCATTGACTAAGCTGCCGTTAGCCGTCTTGGTCAATGGTCAATCGGCAAGCTCTAGTGAAATTGTGACCGGAGCGCTCAAAGACAATAAACGTGCAACCATCATTGGTAGCCAAACCTTTGGAAAAGCGCTGGTGCAGTCTGTTCACTCCTTGTCGGATGGTTCTGGCTTAGCGGTAACGATCGCTCACTACTACACGCCTCTAGGAACCGACATTAGTCACAAAGGGGTGACGCCCGATGTCAAGATTGAATTATCTGAGGCGCAACAAAAATTCTTAGCGTCGAATCCTAAGCTAATTGGCACACCGCAAGACCCGCAGTATGCCCGTGCTATTTCTGTTATTCAGCGCACGGCATTAGCGAAGCCAGGGATGAAGCAGACTGCTCAACAAAGCTTAAACATCAAATAAGTCAGGTTGAGAGAAGCTTTAATCCCCTTCTTCTAGGTCTAGAGGAAGGGGATTTTTAGTGTTCGTCGTTTAGCTGTGTGACCAGGTGAACCAGTTCTGGAAGAATTAATTTTTCCATTGCCAGTCTCACAGCATTGGATGAACCGGGCACAGAAAAAACGAGTTTGCCTCCGTAAATGCCTGCGATCGCGCGTGAAGCGATCGCCCGTGAGGCAATTTCTTCGTAGCTCAGCATTCGAAAAAGCTCGCCAAATCCAGGCAGCGTTTTTTCGAGCAGACCTGCGATCGCGTCAAAGGTCGTATCTCTTGGCGCAATCCCAGTTCCACCGTTGAAAATTAGGGCTTCTAACGTTGAGTCCGCGCTCAAGGCAACGAGTTGAGCGCAGATTTGCTCCGGCTCGTCTTTGACCAGCGCATAATGAGCGATCGCATGACCTGCTTCCGTTAAAACCTGCTGAATGAGTTGACCACTGCGATCGGTGTCAGGCGTTCGAGTGTCGCTCACCGTAATCACGGCGCAGCAGATCGAGCGATCGGGCGCATCAGGATGAGGATGTGCCATTCCTTTAGCTAGATTTGGAGAAGCCTAGCTCGTTTTGCTCGGCGTAGCGTTCCATAAATCTCATAAATCGATCCCACTCTTCGACCGATCTCATAAGATAAAGCACTTCAAGCGCAGTCGGCTGTCCGTTGACAAATTTGGCATTGACTTCACGAGTGACGATTTCGCCTTCTTCGTCGATCATGTACATGCCTGTGATGCTGTCGGTGCTTGTCAGTTCCAAGGCTTTAGGTCTATCAAAATAGAATGTTGCCGTTCCGTTGCTGCCGTCTTTGGCACGGGTCAGACGCACATCAGGAATTACTTCTTCGTCAATGCCTTGAGAAAATTGGATTTTAGCCATAGTGGTGCGATCGCAATACGTTGTAAAGTCTATTCTCCCATCTCAGGGAACTTTACAAAACGTCATAATGGAAATTAGCATTGGCTAAATCGCCTGGAGAGCCGCACATTATAGACTTCCAGGCGATTTATATTTGTCTAGCTTCTTAACATTGAGCCACCGCCGCTTTAGACCGTTACGACATAAGGCGAATCGAGCGCAGCCACCCGTCCGTCTCGCACCAGAGTTTGATAAACCATTGCCGACACATCCGCGCGGCTGGCTTCTCGATTAGGATTAAACTGGCGTTGATTGGGGTAGTTCACAATGATGTCGGCTTGAGCTGCCGCCGCCACGCGATCTTGAAACGCGGATGGAATGGCAGTGCGATCGTCAAAAACCGCCAGCACGTTTGAACTGGCGGGTGTCAACCCGAACCCACTCACTAACGACAGCACCAATTGCAGGCGAGTTACATTCTGATTGGGCTTGAATGTTCCGTCAGGAAAACCAGAGATGAACCCTGCTCGGTAAGCTTGTTCAATGGCTCCTTTCGCCCAAAAATTCCCTGGAACATCCGAGAAGGTAGATGCCTGCCGTTTTGGGGTTGGGTTAAAGGCTTTGGCAAGAAGTGTGGCATATTGAGCGCGAGTCATGGGTGTGTCAGGCTTAAACGTTCCGTCTGCAAAACCTTGAATAAAGTTTTGACTGGAGAGACCAAGAATAAAATCCTTTGCCCAATGACTGCTGATGTCAACGAATGCTGTTGTTGATGTATCAGGATTGACAATGTAATTGGATGCGATCGCAGTTGCTTTATTGCTTGCTACCAAAGCTTGATAGATAAATGTCGTCACTTCAGCGCGAGTAATATCTTGCAACGGCTTTAGCTGAGCCACATTCGGATAATTCACCACTAAACGGCGCTGCGTTGCGGTTGCCACTTTATCTACGGCATAGCTCGGAATTTGCTCGCGATCGCGATATAGTCCCAAACTTGACGGAGTTCCACCACTTAACCCCAATCCATTCACCAGAGCAACCAAGGCTTGAACCCGCGTGATATTCAATCCTGGACGAAACGATCCATCCGGAAACCCAGTGATGAAGCCCATCCGGCTCGCTCGCCTGATCGCTTCATACGCCCAGTAGTTTTGCGGGACATCAGAGAAATTAGGAGCTTCCTGTTTGAACGGCAAATCAAAAGATTTGAACACGATCGCGGCAAATTCTGCACGGGTTAGAGGAGACTCAGGCTTAAACGTGCCGTCCGGGAAACCGCTAATTGATCCTCGGCTGATCAATCCTTGAACAAAGCTTTCTGCCCAGTGTCCGCGAACATCCGCTAATCCACCAGACGGAGTAGGCGTCGGGGTCGGTGTAGGAATAGGGGTTGGAGTCGGGACGGGAATCGGAGTTGGAGAGGGACTAGGAGTAGGGGTCGGACTGGGAGTGGGCGTTGGGATCGGTGTAGGAGTAGGGGTCGGAACTTGACTAACCAATAGATCTACAGGGCCAGAAATTTTGGCAGGGTTGAGTTGATTACCGACAGAAGCGATCGTAATCGGTGGATTTGTTGCGTTCTGAAGGTCAAACTCGCCGTTATCTCTCAAAATATTCCCGCCCGGATCTTGAGGACTGCCTAAGTTTGGCACTGAACTTTCTACCGCCACTAAGCCACTCTCAGTACTTTTTTCGATGATGTTGTTGCGTAAAACTGGACGGGCAGATCGAGAGAGGACAATACCATTGCGGTTCTCAGAAATGCGATTGTCGATCAGCAGTGGAGCGGCATTATCACCGATCGCAAATCCATATCCGGTGTTCTGACAGACGTTGCGCCGAAATTCTCCCTTCGTGTTGCGGACGATCGACACTCCGTTAGCGTCGTTTCTAATAAATACGCAATCCACCACGATCGGATTAGCGCTGCCTGTTGCAAACACACCTTCTCGCTTGCATTCAGTGAAGGTGCAGCCTGCGATCGTGGGAGCCGTCGATTCCATCCAAGCCCCAGTTCCACGCGTGTTGGGATTCGTCACCGTAACCCCACGCAACTGGGCATTCGTTTCCATCCGAAACGTCACATTTTGTCCGGCGAAAGTTGGGCTGGCATAGATTCCGCCGCCCTTAACTAGAATGCCGTTCCCCTTAGCTGATTCATTGCCAACTACCGTGACACCGCTCGGAATTACCAACGGAAACACTTCGCCACTCGATACATCGTAGGTTCCGGGCGCAAGCTGAATACTGCCAGATCTAGCTTGTTGAAGCGCACGGGCAATCGTTTTGAAGGGCGCAGCCTGAGTTCCTGCGGCACTATCATTACCGCTGGCTGAATTGACATAAAGGGCAGATGACGGGGACTGTACCATAACTCAAACGTTCCGAATATACGATGTTCTACACAGAAATGTTCTACACAAAGGTTGCTGAACCTGTCTCAGCCGCAAACAAGGAGTGAAAATCCTTTACAACCCAGCATTCACAAGTTCCTCATGATACTGAGCGCTACTGAGATAGCACCGCTTTGGCAATATCTTTTTACCTGTAAAAATTGAATTTGTCTCATCAAATTTGTCTCTAGCCACGGTCGGACTCTTAAAGCCACAGCTATTATGAGAAGGAACCGATGGGCGATGAGCTAAACCCATGATTTCTAAATCATGCGATTTCTAAATCATGAATCGTTAACCTATGGATCTTTAACCTACCTAGAGAGACACCTTATGGTCATGGTAGTTGTAGTCATTAACCTGACGATCGCGCTGTTGGGCTTCTACCTGGCTTGGCGAGTTTGGCGGCTACGTCAAGCATTCTCTCAAGCTGCTGATGCTCTAACGGTGGCAGAGCGCAATACTCACCGGGTTCTGCATAAAGCACCTGAAGCGATTTTACGAGGGCAACTTAGCACTCAAGAACTGCGTCGAACCTACCAGCAACTCCAGCCCAAGGTTCGTCAAGCGAAACAAGCGCTGGCTCTGCTTAACCTGAGTCAAACCCTATTAACCCGTGGGCTGCTGCCTCGCCGTATTAGAAAATCTGCTGGAAGACGGAGGTATCGAAGCTAGGCCGTTTGGATCTGGCAGAATAAGATAAGCTCCATGAAGTAGGTTTGCACCCAGAAGCACAATTTGGCTGAGTTAAGGAAGGAAACGGGATATGTCAAACAATCGGTCTGGAGCGTTTTTAGGAGGCATGATTGTGGGTGCCGCGATCGGCGCGATCGCTGGAATACTGGCGACCCCTCGAACGGGGGAAGAGACGCGGCAACTGCTCAAAAAATCGGCAGATGCCCTTCCTGACTTAGCGGAAGATTTATCTACCACCGTTCAACTTCAAGCCGATCGCTTGTCTGAAACAGCAATGCGAAACTGGGACGGAACATTAGGACGCTTGCGAGAAGCCATTTCAGCAGGCGTCGAAGCCACTCGTGAAGACCAGTTGCTCAATCGCGATGCTGAGCGAAAATCTGACTCTCAACCTCCCCTGCGCGATCGTTTGCGGTAGGCACATGCTGGTGATTGATCCCATCTTTTGGCTAGGATTATCTATTCTTTTAGTGGCAGTTAGCCTTACGGCTGTCCTCATCGTCGCTGTGCCTGCGCTGCAAGAACTCGGCAGGGCGGCTCGCAGCGCTGAGAAACTATTTGACACACTTAATCGAGAGTTGCCGCCGACATTAGAAGCAATGCGGTTAACGGGTCTAGAGGTGAGCGAGTTGACCGATGATATGAGTCAGGGCGTTCAGAGTGCGGGGCAAGTGGTCAAGCAAGTTGATCAGAGTATTACCGGGGTAAAACAGCAGGTTCAGAAGGCTCAAGTGACTAGCCGGAGTGTTTTGGCAGGAGTAAAAACGGCGTGGCGTACCTTTACTCAAGCGCCAGGGACAAGTGCTTCCCAGTCTCGCCGCGCCGAATTCTCTAGCGATCCTTCGGAGCTTGGCAAAGACAATCGCAACTCACCCCGCTTACCCTCAAGTCGTTCTGAGTTAATTAGAGAAACGCAACGTTCTTCTCAACGAGAGCGTTATCAAAATGATTCTGATTTTGAGCCGCCTTACCTAGAACTAGAGGACTACGACGATTTAGACGAGCTAGTAGATGAGCCACTAGAGGAGCAATTGCTTCAAGTTGAGCAGAATTTGAATAATGGAAATTATGGGATTTCTGAAAATCAAGGCTCGGTTCGTTCTCCCGATCGCCAACCTGCCCAGCGAGAGAATGAGTATTAGAGCGAGCAGCGCACTCTAACTGCTTCTAAAATTCTTGAGCTGCAACTTCAGCATCCGGTGAGCGAGAACGAGAGGAAAGGAGTTTATAGAATTACTTTTAACAGAGGGTGTCCTTGGTGGGACGCCCTTCTTGTTTTTCAACCTTTCACCTCTCGTACCCGATCTGTTAATTCCTGTAATATTTGTAATATTAGAGTATGGTTAACAAATGTAACGAATGGTAAGCTAAAAGACATCACATTTTAGTAATCCTGTTCAGGCTTTTATTTTGTTTATTGATGGTTCTTCTAAGGTCATCGTGAAGCAACAACTAATGCAAAACTTATGGGCACGCCGTTTGATCCAAGGACTTGCGGCTTTTCTGGTTCTTATTTCTGTTTGGTCGATCGCACCTGCGGCTCAGGCTTTCAACAACCCGGACTTGTTACCGGACAAGCCCACAAACGTTATTGATTTAGCCAATGCTCTAACCTCGATTCAAGAAGAGAACCTCTCTAAAAACCTGTCTGAGTTTGAAGCAGAAACAGGTTGGAAGTTGCGGGTTCTGACTCAGTTCGATCGCACTCCTGGAAGGGCAGTTAAGGAATTCTGGGGACTTGATGACAAGAGTGTCATGCTGGTTGCAGATTCGCGGGGCGGCAACATTTTAAACTTCAGCGTTGGAGATGATCTCTATCCATTACTGTCTCGAACCTTCTGGATTGAGTTGCAAACTCGATTTGGAAATCAGTTCTTTGTGCGGGAGCATGGCGAAGACCAGTCTATTATTCAAGCTCTCGAATCGGTACAAGGCTGTTTGCGGCAAGGCGGATGTAACGTTGTTCCAGGATTGCCAAGAGAGCAGTGGGTTTTAACCCTAATCACTTCAACACTAGGCGGTGTGATTTTCGGATTTGCAGGAATGCCTCGTAAAGAAGGTCAAGTCTTTGCTTGGCAGTGGGCGCTGATCTTTTCGCCGTTGTGGGGAATTTTATTTCTCGCATTTGGCATTGGCCCGGTTGTCACCCGAACGTCTGAATGGCTGCCGTTAGTTCGTAATATTTCAGGATTTGCGATCGGGGCACTGGTTGCCTTTCTAGCGCCGACGATTAACCGCGCTCCAACCCCTGATGTTTGAGGTTAATGGGCGCTTAAAAATAATGTTGTAATGTCAGAGGCGCGATCACTTCCCAAGCGATCGCGCCTCTAATGTTTTGGAGCAATTGCTTTTTTTGAAGCAATTACTGGCCTAAACTCCGTTTTAGCGATCGGACAAGCTGTTGAGCTTGAGCATAGGAATCGGTTCCCGGCGGAACTTTTTCTGCTGACGCGATCGCGCCTAACATATCGAAATCTGCTTGACTGCGGGCAGCTACATACATTTGCTGACTCAGTTGATTCATAAACGCCTGAGCTTGACCCCGGATCGAGCTTGTCGCAGGCACACTGTCAGCTAACCGGATGGCGTTAGCGTAGTCATCGATCGTGCCTCCATTCGCTGCCTTACGAGCGGTTTCTAATGTTTGTTGATCCGCCTGTATTTCTTGACTTTGAATCGATTGGGGATCTTGCGACAATCCATTTACGCCCGAAGCAGACGCGATTGGAGCCTCACTCGGAGGAGGGGCGGCTAGCGCCCGCTCTTGCTCTTCAATTTTCCGGATCTGCCGCCGCCATTGCTGCCGTCGATCCTGAGCTTCGGCAAAGAGCGCCCGTCCAGAACCGATGCGATCGATTTGGGAGATCGCGTTCTCAAGCGATGCCAAATCTCCTGCACCTGCCAGTTGTTCGGCTCGCTCTATAATTGGGCGGTCTTGTTTGGTCTGTACATCCGTAGTCAGTTGATTGACGAGTTTTTGGGCTTCAGCAGAGCGAGGATTTGAGCTAGGGATCTGAGCGGCATTTGCGATCGCAGCCTGCAAATCTTCCGGGCGACCTGACTGAGCTAACTCTCTAGCCCGGTCAAGTTGTGCCAAATCGCCTTTTTCTAGCTGCCAGCGCTCAATCAACAGTTGCGCTTGCGCATGAAGCGGACGACCTGCGGCAATGCCTTGAGCCGTTGCGATCGCAGAATCAAAGTCAGCTGCATTACCGCTCCATGTTCTAGATTGAGCGATCGCAAGCTTTTCAAAATCCTCAGCTTCCTTTTGTAACTTGGCGGCTGCCGGAATCTGCTTCACGATGTCTAATGCGCCATTCAAATCTCGTTGCTTAATCGTTGCTTCGGCTAACTCAAACAGCTTGTGCCCTGTTTTTGCCAGCACCTCTTGAGCCGCTTGATAGACATAGCTTTTGTCCTGCACTTCAGACGCCAGCTTAATTGCTTCCTGAAGGCTCTTCAAGCCTCCTTGATCGAGTAAATCTTTCGCCTTTGCCAGTTTTGCAATATCGTCGCGAGTAATAGAAATTTTCTCAGCTAATTCCTGATACTTGGTAGTCTGCCAGAATACGTTGTCAATCGACAACAGCCGAGATGCATTCGTCGATGCCTGACGCCAGTTCTCTGCGCGGAGTGCGTCTTCTGCACCCCGATAAATGGTTTCAGCTTTTGCCCAAATGCCTTGCCATCGCTTAATTCTTCCCTCTACTTCAGCCCGTACAATAGACTGCTGAGGAACCTTCTTCGCGGTATTAATGGCCTCGTCTAGTTTTCCAGCATTAAATGCTTCTTCACCCAGATCGAGAATGTCTTTTGACCACAGCCCGATCATGCGCGTCGCTTCGTCATATAGCGGATGATCCGGCGACAACGTGTGGAGCAGACTGATCGCTTCTAATAGATCGTTTGCTGTCCGTTTTCCGGCGGCAAGCTGAGCGCAATGCAGGCGCAACGAGCCAGAGGCAAGGGGCCAAAAAATAGAGGGACAGTTAGGGACAGCAGGCAACTTTAGCAAAAATCCGATCGAGAGTGCTGTTAATCCTCCTGTAACGGCTAAACTAATCGTGACCGGAATTCTCCAATCGCTGGTTAGCCACTTCCGAGCCGTATCAGACGCAGTTCCAAATTGGTTGCCCCAGTGAGTTAGTTTCATTTGAATGGCGTGACCAGAAGCCTTTGAGTCTAATAGCGGCTGAGTCGATTCTGACTCAGAACGCACGTTCCGTCGCGAATTCCCTTGCCTTAATGAGCGTCGGTCTGACGATTTTGGAATCCGATTTGGAACACCGCGATTTCTGGTCATAATTTATCAGTAACGGCAGTTTATTGCCCTGGTTTTGATACAACCGTGCAATAGATGCGATCCTACTCTGCATCCCAAAAAAATCCAACTTGATTTCTCGACTTAATCATCTTTTCAAAAAAATTTAAATCTGTCTTGGGATAGAAGAAGAGAGGTTATAAGAGCGCCTAAAGCGTTTCCTAGGGTTACGGAACTACTGCTCAGCTTTAATGTGATGTTGTATGGAAATGCACTTAATTCCATCTTTACAAGAACGATGCGATCGTTCAACCACAGGTCTACAACACGACTAACGCTTCTGAGGGATTATGATACTGCGAATTCTGTTCGTT
Organism: Myxacorys chilensis; assembly: GCF_059505265.1. NCBI lineage: Bacteria > Bacillati > Cyanobacteriota > Cyanophyceae > Leptolyngbyales > Leptolyngbyaceae > Myxacorys > Myxacorys chilensis. The sequence goes on from NZ_JCACKG010000305.1 coordinate 33,322, forward strand.
ATCGTCTTCTAGTTTTCTGTCTCCCCTGTCCCTAGTATCATGAGATTCGCATACTTATCGGGACACTCTCTATGGAAGCATTGCCAGCAGCACTCCAACAGTTGCAAGGAAAAGTCGCGATCGTTACCGGAGCATCACGAGGTATCGGACGTGCAACGGCTCTAGCTCTTGCAGCAGAAGGCGCACAGGTAGTTGTGAATTACGCAAGTTCGAGCGGTGCGGCAGAGAGCGTTGTAGAAGAAATTACGGCGATGGGCGGGCAAGCGATCGCGATCGCCGCTGATGTCTCGAAAGCCGATCAAGTCGATGCTTTAATCAATACCACGATGGAGAAGTGGGGAAGAATTGATGTTTTAGTCAATAACGCAGGCATCACTCGCGATACCCTGTTGCTCCGCATGAAGCCCGAAGAATGGCAAGCCGTGATCGATCTGAACTTAACGGGCGTGTTTTTATGTACGAAAGCCGTCAGCAAAATTATGCTGAAGCAGCGCTCGGGTCGCATCGTTAACATCACATCAGTTGCTGGCCAAATGGGTAATGCTGGACAGGCAAATTACAGTGCTGCGAAAGCAGGAGTGATTGGATTTACTAAAACGGTGGCAAGAGAACTTGCGAGTCGCGGCATTACCGTAAATGCGGTCGCTCCAGGATTCATTTCGACCGACATGACTGCCGACTTAAAGGCGGAAGGCATTCTAAACCTGATTCCGCTCAATCGCTACGGTCAGCCTGAAGAGGTGGCCGGAATGATTCAATTTTTAGCAGCGGCTCCAGCAGCGGGTTACATCACAGGACAAGTGCTAAATGTAGATGGCGGTATGGTGATGGCGTAGATGCAAAGGCAGGTCTTTGACCCGCATCGCAAGGAGGGATGAAACAGCCGATTTTAGAGGTTTCAAGGTTCTCTTTAAAGTTAAAGCTGAAACTCTCTTTCATCCCTCATCCCTCATCCCTCATCCCTTTCACCACCCACACCGAACAAGGCGCATCTGCCACAATCTGGCTACTCACTGAGCCAAGCACAATTCTCTGCATTCCTGTTAATCCCCGGCTACCAATGATAATTAGATCCACCCTGTAGATATTTGCTAATCGCAAAATTTCCTCGATCGGATCACCCGTAACTATCTCGATATCGCTTTCATAGGGCAGTTGTTGTTGATAGGCCTGTAGCTGTTTCTCTATTTGAGCGTAAGGAAAATTTTCTAAGTCCGCTTGAGGGCGATCGGCACTGATCTCTACTTCGCTTTCAATTGCTGGCACAATATGCGATAAGACAACCTTCGTACTGGGCTGAAGCTGGAGGTGTTGCAATGTTTCAAGCAGTTGATCTGAAAGAGCGTTCGTCGTAGTCGGCTCTGCCAAGCGCTGATGGAGTGATGTAGGACGAGACTCTGAAGCGGTTAGGGCAGAGCGCGACTCCGGAGAAACCGCAGCATCCGCATGAATATCCAAAGCAATCAAAATGGTATTTAGCATTTGCCCTTTCCCTGCGTCGCGCCTTGATTTGCTGATCCTGTCTAGTGCCAACAGTTGAACTCTTGATTTGACTCTACACCAGTCTTTAGAAGTTCAAGCGACTAGATCGCTATTGGACCCATCATCTTGCATCAAATCACCTACATATACCGGTCGTGTTCTAGACGTGTGGAGCGATAGCTAAATGGGTAATCCAAATTCGTAC